>CAZMVD010000023.1:0-40932 GCA_964569425.1 uncultured Phycisphaeraceae bacterium | reverse complement strand
ACCCGTTTCATCCAAAAAAAACCGGAGAATCAACGCTTTTCAGGGACGACGAATTATCGGAAAAAGGCTAGAACGCCGAAGCCGGCCCTGTGTCAAGATTTGACACAGCTGTATGTCGTTGGTACACTTGAGAAATGGCGATCCGCGCGAGCATGAACGTTTCGGTGACCCCGGAGAACGAGAGGTTCGTTCACGATCTTGTTGCATCCGGGCGATACCACTCGGCGAGTGAAGTTTTTCGCGACGGCCTGCGACTGCTGGAACAGGCCGAGCGACGGCGGCTACTTGAAAAGTGGCTGGCCGAAGGGCTGACGACGGAAGAACAAGCCAAACTTCCCGCCGACGTTTTCGAGAAAGTCCATTCTCGGCTGCAAGCGATGATTCAGGAAGGTCTGGACGCCCTGGAACGTGGTGACGTGGTGGAAGGGGATGAGTTTTTTGCACGCTGGCGATCACGACTTAAGGGGAATATCGACAATTCCGGCGCGGATTCTCCGGCCAAACGGAGATCATGAGCAGTTACTTCGTCCTCTCCGCGCCCGCCTCGCGGGATCTCGATGAAATTCTAACTCACGTGCTCAAACGCAGCGGCGAACGTCGGGCCGTACACGTTGCCGAGGGGTTTTACGAAGCCCTCGAGAAGATCGCCGACAACCCTGGTCTGGGACATCGGCGTGAAGATCTTACGTCGTCGCCCCTGCTCTTCTACTCCGTCTGGTCCTGGTTCGTGGTATACAAGCCCGGCAAGCAGCCGCTTGAAGTGGCCCGGATAATCCACGCAGCACGGGATGTCGAGAAACTGCTATGGAATGAACCGGCGTGAGGTTCGTGCGCGGTCACGGGCCCAACCGAGAAGCACTGCCGGTTCGCGGGGCACACGGCATTTGGGCGACTCCAGCAAACCAGTTGCGACGGGTACACTCTCCCTATGCCGTTTCTTGTGCGCAACATCTCGCTGGCGCTGGATGAGCCGGAGGACCTGCTGCCTGCGCGCGCGGCGAAACGACTGCGTGTGCCGCCCGAAGCCATCCGTTGCTGGTCGATTGTGGCTCGCTCTATTGATGCGCGCAAGAAGGACATCCACCTGACGTATCACCTGGAGGTCGCACTCGATGAGCCGCCGCAGCGAGAGCACGCGCGACTGCGGCGACTGCACGATCCGCAGATCGTGTGGATTGACCGACGCCCGGAGCCGCCGCTGAACCCGGGGAGCGCGATTCTGCGGGAGCGCCCCATCATTGTCGGATTCGGCCCCGGTGGCATGTTCGCCGCGCTGCGGCTGGCCGAACTGGGCTACCGTCCGATCGTGCTCGAACGCGGGCGGGAGGTGCGGCGTCGGCACCGCGATATCATGCAGCGCTTTTACCGCGAGGGGGAATTCGACCCGACGTCGAACCTGCTCTTCGGCGAAGGCGGCGCGGGAACGTACAGCGACGGCAAGCTGTACACGCGCGGACATGACCCCCGGTGCCGCCGGGTGCTGGAGGTCTTTTTCCAGCACGGGGCGGATCCGCGGATTCTGATCGATGCGCGCCCGCACATCGGCAGCGACCGGCTGCCGACCATCTGCACACGCATTCGCCGGCGCATCGAAGCGCTGGGCGGCGAAGTGAGGTTCGAAACGCTGGTCGATGACGTTCGGATCGACGGCGGACGGTTGATAGCGATTCACGCCCGGCGGAGCGACTCGGTCGATGGCGGCGCGGAGGTCAGCGGCCGCGCGTCCGCGCAGGCTGAAGCCTGCAGCTCGGGGGGGGAGTGGATCGAGGTGGGGCCGGTGATCCTGAGCATCGGGCACTCGGCGCGAGATACCCTCCGCCGGCTGCACGCGCGCGGCGTGCGCGTCGAGGCCAAGCCGTTTCAGATCGGCGTGCGCATCGAGCACCCCCAATCGCTGGTCGACCGCTGGCAGTACGGCGCGTGTGCGGGTCATGCGCGGCTCGGATCTGCGGAATATCACGTCGTGGCCAAAGGCGCCGCGGGCGAGTTGGGCGACGTGTTCAGCTTCTGCATGTGCCCGGGCGGGATCATTCTGCCGTCCAACGAGTCGTGCGGACTCATCGTCACCAACGGCGCTAGCCGCTCACAGCGCTCCAGCCCCTTCGCCAACAGCGGACTGGTGGTCACCGTGGAACCGTCGGGGCTGGGGCTCAGCGCGATGACGGCCCTGAACTGGCAGCAACGGTGGGAAGAACTGGCCTACGCAGCCACGGGCTGCACCTATCGCGTTCCTTGTCAGCGAGCAAGCGATTTTCTGGTGCGCCGCGCTTCCGACGGGGTGCTCACGACGAGCTACCCGCTGGGCGGCGCGTGGTGCGACGTACGAACGCTGTTGCCCGATTCCGTTTCTACTGCGCTGGAGAAGGCGCTGCCCATGCTGGAACGGAAGATGCCGGGCTATGCGGGAGCGGATGCGGTGATCACCGCGCCGGAGACCCGCGCCAGTGCGCCGATCCGTCTGGTACGCGATCCCGAGTCCCGGGAGGCGGTCGGAATCACCGGCCTTTACCCCGTGGGCGAAGGCGCCGGATACGCCGGCGGCATCGTCAGCGCCGCCGTGGACGGGCTCAAGTCCGCCGAAAGAATAGTGTGCCACTACGCGCCGCCGGCCTAGACCCTTATGATGGGGTGGTCAAAGGCCAAAGCGCGGCGGCGAACCGGAAAGCGCGAATCGAGCGTACCGCCCGGAAGACCCGGCGATTCGTCGTTGGTTATTCGCTATTCTCGATTCGACATTCTGAATTAGGACATTTATGCCTGAGGATTTCGTCATCGGCCCCAAGCTGGGTGCGCTGGTGGATCGGGTAGTCGCGAGCTATCGCTCCGACGCGCGCACGCAGCACATCGACCGGACCTATCTGCCCAACCGGGCAGAGACGATTCAGCTTGTCAACGACCTGCTGGAACTGCTCTACCCGGGCTTCATCGGGCGCCAGCACCTGACCCAGCACAACGTGGCGTTTCACGTGGGCGACCTGCTACCGCGCATCGGCGAAACGTTGTTCCGTCAGATTTACCTCTGCCTTTGCTACCTCGAGGAATCGAAGAACAGCGGACCGGTGGCGACCCGGGCTTGCGAGGAGCGCACCCGTCATCAAACGCTCTCGTTCCTCGAAGCCATTCCGGCCATCCGCGAACTGCTGGCGGGAGACGTGCAGGCGTCCTACGACGGTGACCCCGCGGCGCTCAACGTCGACGAGGTGATCCTGGCCTATCCCGGCCTGCTGGCCATCAGCGTGCAGCGCATGGCCCATCGCCTGTACGCCGACGACGTGCCGCTCATGCCGCGGATCATGTCCGAGTGGGCGCACCTCCAGACGGGCATCGACATCCACCCCGGCGCCAACATCGGCCGCAACTTCTTCATCGACCACGGCACCGGCGTGGTCATCGGCGAAACCACCGACATCGGCAACAATGTCAAAATCTACCAGGGGGTGACGCTGGGTGCGCTGTCGTTCCCCAAGGACGAACGCGGCCGGGTCATTCGCAAGACCAAGCGGCACCCCACGGTATGTGACGGCGTGACCATTTATGCCAACGCGATCATCCTGGGCGGGGACACGGTGATCGGCGAGAATTCGGTGATCGGCGGGTCGGTGTTTGTCACCTCCAGCGTGCCGCCCAACTCGGTGGTGACCTTCAAGCCGCCGGAGCTGCGGCTCAAGGCGCGCGGGCCTGAGGGTGCCGCCAAGCCGGACTCGACCCCGCAGTCGGGCTACCTGCCGGATTATGTCATCTGAGCAACGCCAGGGCTTACGTGGGGAAGCGAGTGCCCGAGTCGCAAGCCGGCGGCCGGCGATGTGCGATGGAAACCAGCGCGGGGAGCAGCGTCAGCGTGGCGAACAGGCAGACGGCCATGCTGAGCACGAGCAGCCCGCCCAGTCGGGCGTTCGCCGGTACGGCGGACAACATCATCACACCGAGCCCCAGCCCCACCGCGGCGCCGCTGCGCACAATGGCCGCGCCGGTGACCTGCATCGCTTCGACCAGCGCCTCTTCCGCGGCCCGGCCCGCGCGCCGCGCCCGCCGGAAACGCTCCACAAGGTGAATGGCGAAATCGACGCCGATGCCGATCACCATCGCCGAGAACATCGACGTGGCCACTCCCAACGGCATGCCCACAAGACCCATCACCGCGAAGTTCACCAGCACGGCCAGCGCGCAGGGCAGCAGGCACATTAGCCCCCACACCAGCGAGCGGTGCAGCAGCGCCGTGATCACCAGCACCCCGATCTGCGACAGGATCAGCGATTCAACCTGGGTGGTCACGATCGAGTCGATCAGCGCCTGGCTCACGGCCACGTCGCCGGCAAAGGAAATCGTAAGCCCGTGGGGCGCGAGGTGGTCTTGCGCGTAGTCGCGGACAGCGTCCATCAATCCGGCGGTGTCCACGAAGTTGGCATTCTTGAGGAATACCGAAACCAGCGTGCGTGAGTAATCCGCACTCACCAGTTGCCGCAGGCGCAGTTCCCCGCGAATACGCCCGTATTGCGACCAAAGCCACTCAGTTCGCTCGGGATTGTCGGGAATCGTGCGATAGGTTTCATCCAGCCCACGGCTCATCAGGTGCGTGGTTTCGAGGTAGTCGGGTGCGCCGAGCACGCCGCCCACGGCATATCGTTCCAACCCCCGGATGTGCCTCTCCAGCGCTGCGATATGCCGCACGACATCGGGGCTGTTCAGTGGCTGCCGGGTCAATTCATACCGCACTCGGTCCGACCGATCGAGCCGCAGCAGCGCGCGCGGCGGCCCGGCGGTACGGGAAACTGTCAAGAGGATATCATCGCCGTCGCGCACACTGTGCTCGATCCAACCCTCCCACTCATCACGCGCCGCCGGCGCCCCAGGTGCCGGTGGAGCGCCCGCCGCACGCTTGATGCGCAGTTTCCACCCCACCCACGCCGTCGGATCCACCTGGCTCACAGGGATACGCACGTTTTGGCCCGCCAGCGAATCGGCGGAAATCTCTCCGGCGTGCCGCATGCCCTCGCCCTCCACCGCAATCAGCAGCATGTGGGTGCCGAGAAACTGCGCGTTGAACTCCTCCGTGGCGCGGCGAAACGCACTATCCGGGGCGAAGCCGTCGATCCAGCTATCCTGCACGGTCAGACTTCGAACGCCCGGTACCGCCGCGAGGGCGATCGCCGCGCCCCCGCACAGAAAGAAGACACGCCAGCGCACGACAAGTCTCGGTAGAACCGCCGGTCCCTTCGCTTCCTTCGATGGCCTTGTACGCACCACGCCGCACACCAGCCACTGCGGCCGGACCATGGCCAATTGCGCGGGAATGACCGTCAATGACCAGACCATGCAGAACAGAATGCCCAACGCCGAGAACACCCCGAACGCCTGCACCGGCGGCAGGGGCGAAAGCGCGAAGGCCAGAAACCCAATGGCCGTGGTCAACGAAGTCTTGACGATGGGGCCGGCCATTTCCGCCATCGTTTCCCGCAATGCGCTTTCGGCCGAAACGCGACCGTCCGTCCGCGCCAACTGGGAGAATCGCGTGAAAATGTGCACCTCATCGCCCACGCCCGCTGCAATGAGAATGATGGGCATGACCGCGATGGTCAGGTAGATGGGCACGCCGAACCAACCCATCAGCCCGAACACGAACACCAGGCACGCGCCCATCTCCCACAGCGGAATCGCCACCGCCGCCACACGACGGAAACAGGCGTAGAAAACCAGCGCCAGCACGCCCAGCGCCACCGGCAGCAGTCCCACACTCTCGGCGATTTGGCGGCGAGTCTGGGCCAACGTCCCACCCGAAGATACATTCGCAGGATTCTCACGCGTGGAATAGCCCAGCCAATCTCCCGGAATGCCCAAATCCTCCAGCAGATGCGTGCCCAGCAGAGATTCAGCCACCGGCGCGCCCAACAGACGAATGGTCTCCGGAACGGTTCCCGTGCCGGGAAGCAGCCCGCCGATCCGTTTAAGCCATTCCACGCGGTTGCCGTCACTCGGCACACCCACCATGACCGCCGTGCAGCGCTCATCACGCGATACCAACGTGCCGCTGTACAGGCGGATGGCGCGCAGGTCGTCGCGCAGTTGCTGTACCTCCGCTTCCGTCGACGGCAGTGGCTCCAGGAAGCGACGAAACGTCAACGTTCCCGGACGTACGCGATGGCCGTACTCCGTCGCCAGACTGAACACGTCCTGCGGCTCAATGCCCTCCAGTGAACGGAGCGCGTCACTCAGCCGCTCGACCAGGGCCAGTGTCTTGGCGTTGAAAATGCCCGCGGGATGCGGAGCGCACACCAGCAGCACCACGGGATCGCGCACGCCGAATGCCGCGCGGATGGCACGATCGCTTTTAATCTCGGCGGCGTGCTGCGGGACCAGCGCGTTCCCATCCGTTCGCACCCGAAGGTGCACCAAACCGGGGGCGGTGAGCAAGAGGATTAGCAGGGAGCCCGCTACCACCAGGCGGGGCCGGCGCATCGAATAGGTCCAAATGGTCGTCAAAAGGGCTCTGCCGATGTCTAGGAGTAGTTGGGCTCCGGGTACCGCGGGGGCCATCGTAGACCCCGCGGTGCCCCATCGCAACGGTTCAGGTTACGGTCGTACTTTGCAGAATTCCACTGAAGGGCGATCAGAAATCTCTGTCAGTGGCGGCGTAGATTCGATACAATCGAAGACGTTGCCCTGGCCGGAAGCAAGGCAAGCGGCACGCTGCGCTCCGCGGTTTGATGGGGTCGTCGGCGTGGCCGGCGACACGTGCAGGCGTATCTGCGAACGGGCCGATCCCATCGCTTCTCGTATCTGCGATGGGCCGAGGAATTCATGACACTGCTGCCCATTGTGGTTGTGTCGGCGGTGGTGGTTGCGCTGGCGGCGATCGCGGCGCACCGCGGACGATGGCGCCGCGCGCTTGGTTTATTTGCCATTCGGCCGGCGCGAATGACCGTCCAGCGACTGGGGCTGGCGGTGCACGCGCGCGACGACGCGGAGCGCGTCGACACCATCCTGCGGAGCTTTGCGGGCGGGTTCAATCGCATGTTGACGGCCCGTACGGCGGGCGAAGCGCTGGCCGATTGCGACGCGCTGCCGCCGCTCTATCGGCCGTTTGCGCACGAGGGCCTGGCCATGGGCTACACGCCGCGGAAGCTGATGCGCTTCCGCGGGGCGGAATTCGAAAAAGAGGTTGTCAAACCTCGTCCCGAGTTCCGCTATCTGTATTACGTCGGGCTGGGTTTCTGGTCCGGGATGCGCAACCACGCCCCAACGCTGGTGCAGCGTCGGGTGCAGGATCTCGATGCGCTTCACCGGTATCTGTGTTTCGACGGGTACGGTTTCAAGGTGGCGTTCTTTGACCATCCGCGTGACGCCGGGGCGTTGTCGCGGTTGGAGCGGTTTTCGGGCTATGCGAAAAACGCCGCGTTCCACGGAGTGGGGCGGGCGCTGTGGTTTCGCTATCTGGACGACGCGCCGCGGCTGATTGCGGCACTCCGGGCGCTGGGCGAAGGGGCGTTCGACGCCGCGGCGGGTGTCGGGCTGGCGGCGACGTTCGTCTTTCCCGACCGCCTGGAAAAAGCCGCGGCGCTTGCGGAACAAATGCCGCCGGCTTGGCATCCGCACCTGCACCTGGGTATGTGCTTCGCGTTGAAAGCGCGCTCCATCAACGACGTGGATGCGTTCGAGAATCATCTGGCCCGGGTGCCCCAGGGGATGCGCGAAGCGGCGCGGGCGAGTATTCGCGAATGCGACCGCGTCGAACTGCTGGTCCGCGCCGATGACCAGGAGGACAAATACCGCCGCTGGCGCGAACGGGTCACGGCGTGGATGCTCAAGCACGTTGAATTTCCCTTGGCCGGCGTCAGGGCGTTGCTGCCGGCGGATTCCAGGCACAAGGCTGTGCAATCGTCGAACGCGGAGTAAACGTGTATGGATAAGTACCTGAGTGCCCGGGCGGAACTGCTTGACTGGCTGGCCGACACCCTGCGTGTGCCTGCGGACGCCGTCGATCTGAGCCTGCCCCTCGCGGAAGCGGGCATTGATTCGCTCGACGCCGTGCACCTCATCGCGACCATCGAATCGATCATCCGGCAGGAACTTCCCGAGGACGTGATCCGCCGCGTCACCTGCCTGAACGACATCTTTGAAATGATGCGCGAGAAGATGGCCGCCGCGTAGCCGCCCACGGGGAATGAACCGTCAAGCCGGAATCCGAAAGGGGCCCGATGCCGGTGGAAGGGCGGTCGGCGCCTGCCATTCATGAGTGACGGCATCGTCATCACGGGCATGGGGGTGGTTTCGCCGATCGGCCATTCCGAATCCGCCTTCTGGACTTCGTTGACCGCGGGCCGCAGCGGCGCTGCGCCGGTGACGGGCTTCGACACTTCTGAACTTCAGCGGCAGATGGCTTGTCAGGTGCGCGAGCCGGTGGAGGCGGTTCCGGGAGTGGGACGTGCCTCATCCCTGGCACTGGCCGCCGCGAAGCAGGCAATAGACAATGCCGGACTTGACCGCACGAAGCTTGCCGACGCCCGCACGGCGGTGATCGTCGGTACCACCATGGGCGAGACCGAGTTCATTGAGAACCGTCTGGATGCGCCCGCTGACCAGTGGCTGGCACCCGAACAAGCACGCGAGATCGCGCGCGGCGCGCCGGGCTGCATATCGGCGCAGGTGGGCGCGCAACTTGGTGCCACCGGACCTCGATACGATCTCTACGGCGCCTGCGCCGCCGGCAACATGGCGATGGAAGCGGCGCGGCGGATGCTGCTGGCCGGCGAATGCGATGCGGCCCTGGCGGGCGGCGCCGACGGCTTCAGCCGCCTGGCCTTTGTGGGGTTTATGCGTGCCCGGGTCATGTCCGCCGGGGTCTGCCGGCCGTTCGACCGCCGGCGCGACGGGCTGCTGGTCGGCGAAGGGGCGGGGATGTTTGTGCTGGAGCGCGAGTCCACGGCCCGGGCGCGCGGCGCCACCGTTCGCGCCCGTCTGCTGGGGGCCGCGTCTACCTGCGAAACTTATCACCCCACCCGCCCGCATCCCGACGGCGAGGGGCTGTGCCGCGCGGGAGAGCTGGCGCTGCGTGACGCGGGGCTGTCACCTGAGGATATCGACTACGTTTGCGCCCACGGCACCGGCACGCCGCAGAACGATGCCATCGAAGTCAAGGTCATGGAGCGGCTCTTTTCGGGCGGGGTCGCTTTCAGTTCGATCAAGGCGCTGACCGGTCACTGCATGGGCGCCGCCGCGGCGCTGGAGGCCGCCGCCTGCGTACTCAGTCTGCAACATCAGCAGCTTGTCCCCACCTGGCACCTCGAGGAGGTGCTGGAACCGTGCGCGCTCGACGCGGTTCGCGGGGCCGTCCGGCGTGCCAAGGTCCGCTGCGTGCTCAACAATTCGGCGGGCTTCGGCGGCTACAACAGCAGCGTGGTCTTCGCCGGTCCCGACTGAGTCCTTACCCCGACAGCAACGGTCACCCTGTCCTTAACAGCCGCAGCCCGTTGAGCGCTACCAGTATGGTGCTCCCCTCGTGCCCCACCACGGCCAGCGGCAGGGGGATTTCACCAAGCACGGCGAACATGCTCAGGACTACGATCACGCCGATCGCGAAAGAGAGGTTCTGCCGCACAATCCGCGCCGTGCGAATCGCGTGCGCGTGCAGCCACGCCACCCCTTCCAGGCGATCCTTCATGAGTACGATGTCCGCGGCCTCCAGCGCTACGTCGGCGCCCATCGCCCCCATGGCGATGCCGGTGTCCGCGTGGGCGAGCGCCGGGGCGTCGTTGATGCCATCACCCACCAGCACCAGGGTGCCATACTGCGCGCGAAGGTCTCGAATGGCGTTCACCTTGTCCTCAGGCTTAAGAGCCGCCCGGTAGCCGTCCAAACCCAAAGTGGCGCCGACCTGCCGCGCCGTCGCCTCGTGGTCGCCGGTGAGCATGTCCACCCGTCGCACACCCTGACGGCGCAGGGCGCGCACGCAATCGGCCGCTTCCTCGCGCACCGTGTCCGCGAAAGTAAGCAGTCCCACGGCGCCGTCGACCACCAGAGCTGACGCAGTCATGCCCAATTGCCGAATCTCGTCCACCTTCGACAACAGGGCGCCCAGGTCGGCATGGGGCGCATGAAGGTGCGCCGACTCGGCGCGTCCCACCCATACCCTGCGCCCCCCCACCAGACCCTGCGACCCTTCACCGGGAACATATCGAAACTCCTGCACCGGCGGCGGTGAGACGCCGGATTCGCGCACGGCGCGCTGCACGGCCTGGGCCAGGGGGTGGGTGCTGGAGCCTTCCAGCGCCCCCGCCACGCACAGCGCGTCCTCGCGGCTCATGCCCGCCGGAGGTATGACCTCTGCCATACGGATTTGTCCAGTGGTGAGGGTGCCGGTCTTGTCGAACGCAAAAGCGCGGGCCGCGGCCACCACTTCCAGGTGTACGCCGCCTTTGATGAGCACGCCCCTACGTGCCGCGCCCGCGATCGCCGACAGGTACACGACGGGCGTGGCAATGATGAGCGCACAGGGGCTGGCCACGATCAGCAAAGCGATGGCGCGATACAGCGCGTCGCGATAAGGCAATCCGAAAACCCCCCACGCCGCGAGCCCCACGATGAGCACCACCCCGATGACCGCTGCTGAGTAGGTGGGCCCGATGCGGTCGATCAGCCGCTGCGCCGTGGCCGGCCGATGTCGCGCCTCCATCACCAGCGCCACGATGCGCGCCAGCGTGGTATCGGCCGCCTGCTTGGTGACGGTTACCTCCATCCGCCCGTTTACGTTGAGCGTGCCCGCAAACACGGCATCGCCCGGTCCGCAGTCGCGCGGAACCGATTCTCCGGTGATGGCCGATTCGTCCACCGACGATTGTCCGCGCAATACGGCGCCGTCGAGTGGAATTCGCTCTCCCGGCTTCACCAGCACGACCGCCCCCACCGCCACCTGCCGCAACGGAACGTGCGTTTGCGCATCACCGTCGATCAGCGTCGCTTCCGGGGGGGCCAGATCCCGCAGCGCATTGATCGCGGTCTGGGTGCGCCGCAGCGCGTAGCCTTCCATGCCGCCGGACAGCGCGAACAGAAACAGCAGCAGCGCCCCTTCGAACGGGCTGCCGATCCACGCCGCCAGCCCCGCCCCCAGCAGCATCAGCAGGTCGATATCAACGCGCAAACCCCGCAGCTTGTGCCAGACTTCGGACAGCGCCGGACATCCCGCGATCACGAAGCTCAGCAGCACGAACATCTGGTGCAGCGGCGCCGCCGCACCCGCCAGCGCAAGCAACCACGCACTCAACAGGCACGCCCCCGCTGCCGCGGCGATGATCAGCCCCATGCTCTGCGCGATCTGCCGCGAAAACGCCGTGTAAAACACCGATGCGCTTTCGCCCTCGCGCTCCACCAGCGAGTCGTCCGCCAGCACCGGATTGAACACGCCCCGCGACGGGCGAAAGACCACCCGTTTCGTCATGCCCAGCACCCCGTTTCGCCGGCCATCACGCCCCCACTTCCTTCAGCCACGAGGCCAGCAGATAAGCTACGCCCCCGGTCACCACGGCCATGATCAACGCATCAGCCAGCAGTTCCGACAAGTGTCGCCCCGTCACCCGCGCCGTCGTGATCGCCAGGATGAACAGCAGCCCGCCCGCGGCCGACGGCATCCACCAGTGCCCCGCCCACGGCGACACCACGTGAAGCGGAAAAACCAGGATCATTCCGATCAGCAGCGCCCCGCCCGCGTTCCACATCCCGACAAGCAGCGGGTGGTTCATGTGCTGGACGGCCAGGCCGAGTTCCTCCTCCATCATGACTTTGAGCAGTCGGTCATCGTCGGCACAGAGCGTGTCCACGATCGGCGTCAGCAGCGGCTCGCGGAACCCCTTGGCCGCATAGAGCGCGCGGACTTCCTCGCGTTCGTGTTCGAAGTGGTGGCGAATCTCATCGCGTTCGCGGTCCAGCTCCGCCGCATAATACTGCACCTGCGCGTGCGCCGCCCGGGCCGTAGACATGCCGACCAACAGCGCAAACCCGACGGCTTGAACGGTAAGCAGAGTGGCACTGATCGGCGGATCGCCCAAACCGTGCAGCGCCGCCCAGCCGAACAGGAGCAAAAGCACGCCATCGCGTGCGCTGGTCAGCGCACGGCGCCAATCGTCCACCGCGCCAAGATGGGCCTCCCCCCCCAGCACCTGCCGCGCGCGGCGCCGCGCCTCGCGCACATGGTCCGCCGCGTCACCCGAGGCGCCTTGCCCGGTGGGTAATGGCCGGGTTGAGTCAGGAGAGGAAGGGCGGTCCATGGGAGCGTTGCATCCAGATCGTCGCGGCGGGTAAGCGGGGACCGTGCGGGGTGGGCGATCAAGCCATGATGCGGTACATCGCCCAAAGTGCCACACCCACCAATGACATCCCCAGCACGATGGTCACCCACAAGACCAGTGCGGCCGCGGGTACTTCGCGCAAATCGCGACAGCGCGTCGTTTTGTAAACCACCGCGATGGCCAGACACAGCGGTAGCATCAGCAGCAGCCGCTGCGGTCCGGTCAGCACAATGCCCGTAGTGAAAAGCGCAGCGCACACGCCCATTACGTGGTCCCCAACGGCGGTTCCCGACCGCCGCCTTTAAGCCGCCGCGACGTAATCTCGGCCAGTGCCAGCGCGTCCAGAATGACCAGCAGATTCAGCAAACCTGCGACCCCGGTGTAATGGACCCCTACCTCCGCCGACGCCCAATGCGCCACCGGCGTGGCGTCCGGCTGGGCGGCGTAATGCCGTTCCACCTGTTGATGAAGCGCGAAGGCCGCCAGGGCGTTGCCGCCCGCCAGCGATTGCGCCATAAACCAGAGACGACGCTCATGCGGGTCTACCGTGCCTCCCGCACCGCCGATGGCCACCCCGGTCCAGAAAGTCGCCGTGACCGTGACCAGAAAGACAATGCCCCGTCCGCGATGACCCAGAAACAAGTGCCCCAGACCCGGAAGCAGCCAGGCCAGCAATCCCACCACGGGCAGGCGTGCGATAGAGCGGGATCCTGATTCAGTCAACGACGTGAACTCCGCATCCCCCTCAGAGGGAACAGGGGCCTTCGGGATCGCCGCAGCGACCGCACCCAGTACGCCCGGCGGCAGGTTCGCTTCGACTCCCCTGCCGTGCCGCGAACACACTCAGTTTCCGCTGCACCCGGCGAGCCCCGCAGGAAGGACAGGATACCGCGGTGTCATGGTTCATGCTGCGGGCCAGTTCCTCGAACTCGTGTCCGCAAGCCGAGCAGGCATACTCGTAAAGTGGCATGGGTGCTGCGCTCCCGTTTCGAGTCCACCGCGGCGCATGTCCGTGCGTGGCCGCAGGCGAGTATACGGGTGTCGAAATGGGCGTGCAACCAAGACATCGCCGTTCGGCCGTGTCCGGTTGAACCCTGCCATTCAGGCACATCAACGAACCAGGTGACACTGGCTGATACTCGGCGGAAGCCGCCGGACTCAAACGGCGGCGACCGCCGCCGGAATGGCGGGATCGGGGAGCCGGGCGCCAAAGAACGCTTCAGCCCGCGCGCGGCATTGGTCGCATCGGGTACATGGCCGCGGACCGGTTCGCTCGCAGCTACGGGTTCCCTCCAGGGGAATTCGCAAGTGTGCAGCCAATCGCACAATCTGTTCAAACGTCAAATCGATCAGCGGCGCCTCCAGCGCCACGCCGCCGCGTTTCCCGGTTTGTGCATCGAGTAGGATGTTGAACGCATGCAACAGTTCGCGCAATCGATCCGGCTGCGCCTCGGCCAGCGGCCATCCCAGATGGGCCGCTTCGGCCCATCGCGAGAGCCCCACCACCAGTCGGTCAGCACCGCAACGCAACGCGCACTGCGTACCGATCGAAAAAAGCGTCGGCAACAATCCACGCAAGGCCCCAGCGGACAGCGCGCGGGTGCCGACGATGCCCGTAGACCGGGCCGTGGTTGCCGACGGTCCCTCGGCCGGCTTGGCTTCTTGCAGTTGGAGCACGTGCGGAAGGTCCAACCCAATGACCCGACTTGACTCGAATTGTTCTGCCGTTTGTGTGACCGAACGGCGCTCTTCCGCGGCACAGCGCTGCCCAAAGTTAACGTGTACGAAGACCAGTTGGCGCTCTCCGGCGAAGCGCGCCGCCGCCACGGCGCTCTTGATCCCCCCTCCGCTGAGAATGACCGCCTGAGGCATCCCTTACGTCCCGTTACACCATTCCGCCAGGCCACATTTCGAATCGATTATCTCCTTCTATCGGTCAATTCGTCGGCAAAACGTGCGGTCCGCACGCCGAAACGGGACGTCCGGCAGCGGACAAGGTTGCCCCCCACCGGGTGGCAAGGGTATCGTTAAAGAGCTGGGACCAGCGATTGGGAGCCCCCCAGAGTGATCGTGGCCCCTATGGCAGGAACGTTCCCTTAATCCCGCCGATCAACGGCAGTGGAGGTGTCCTCGATGCCCGAGTTATCGCCATTACGTGCCCTCCGTTACGACCCGCAACGCGTCGGCGGCGACCTTTCCGCGGTTCTCGCTCCTCCCTACGACGTCCTCGACCATAAGGACAAGAGCGCCTTGCTGTCGCGAAACGAGCGGAACATCGTGGCCATCGACCTGCCGCACCTGCCACCCAAATCGCTGGGCCCGCCCGCGGCCTACGCCCGTTCCGCGGAGTTGCTCCAGACGTGGCGCGATGATGGCACACTGATGGAAGAGCCCGCTCCAGCCCTGTACGCCTACCACCAGGTTTTCACGCACGAGGGCAAGACTTTCACACGCCGGATGTTCATCGCGCGTATCCGGCTCGTGCCCTTTACCGAGGGTTCCGTCCTGCCGCACGAACAGACCTTCGGCGGCCCCAAGGAAGACCGGCTGGCGTTGATGAAGGCGACGAAATGCCAGCTTTCGCCCATCTTCGGGCTATACACCGATGCCGAAGATCGTGTGGGTGGTGCGTTGGCGGGCACCCTCGCGCGGAAACCTGATGTCCTGGGAACGTACGACGACGTCGAGAACCGGCTATGGGTCGTTTCGGACCATGCCGTCATCAGCGAGCTGACGGCTGTGATGAGCGAGAAAAAAGTGTACATCGCTGACGGTCACCACCGTTATAGCACGGCACTGCTCTATCGCGACTTTGTCCAGGAAGATGCCGGCGAGGAACTTCCCAAAGACCACCCCGCCAATTTCGTCATGTTTGTGCTTGCCAGCATGGACGACCCCGGGTGCCTGATCCTCCCGTACCACCGCACGATTGCCGACATTGCCCTTTCCACGATCCTGGATGCCTGGGCGCCCGCCACGCAATCGGCCACGCCCGAAGAAGCCGACATCACCCTCTACGACGCGCGCACCGGCAAGCAGGCGTCACTGCGGTTCACCAAACGCGACGTCATCGCCGATCTGGAGCCCAAGCAGCCCAAGGCCTGGCACCAGCTCGATACCGCCTATCTGCACCGTTACCTGATCGATGTGCTGCTGAAGAGTGCGATCGCCGCCGAACCCAAAGTGCACTATGTCAAGAACGACGACGACGCCAAGGACACGGCCCGCGAACTCGCCGGCGTGGCGTTGTTGCTCAAGCCCACGCCCATGGCGCACCTCCGCGCCGTCAGCGAGGCGGGCGGCCTCATGCCTCAGAAAAGCACCTTTTTCTATCCGAAACTGGCTACCGGATTGACGATCAACCCATTAAGTTGAAGAATCTCACCGTCAGGGAATAAACCAATGACCGACCCAGCCCAACCGCCCGCAGCGGGGACCATTACCTTCGACGATTTTGCCAAGGTCAAGCTGCGCGTCGGCCGCGTGGTCGAGGCCGGCCCGCACCCCAACGCCGACAAGCTGCTGGTCCTCAAGGTGGATCTGGGCGACGAAACCCGCCAGATCTGCGCGGGTATCAAGGGGTATTACGAGCCCGACCAACTGGTGGGCAAAAACTTGGTGCTGGTGGCCAACCTCGCCCCGCGAATGATGCGCGGCGTGGAAAGCCAGGGGATGCTCCTGGCCGCCGGCACGCCGGACCGCTCGCGGGTCGTGATTTTGACGACCGACACCGACGTCCCCCCGGGCAGTCCGGTCAGTTGACGAAGAGGGTGTGGAATGGCGAACGCTGCTTACCTTTCGGCGCGGTTGTCGCGGTGGAAACCGCGGAGTCGCGACCCCGTGTGCGACGCGCCGCTCGTCCCGCGCGGCGCACGCCGACTGGCTTTGGTCATCCGCTCCGGGTGGTCCATCCGCTGCCGCGCTGCGGTGCTTGCCCTGTGGCTGGCGCTCGCCTTCGGCTGCCAGAGTTCGGCCGTCAAGGAAAAGCACTTCCGCCGCGAACAGCGCATCCGCAACCTCGCCGGCGTTTACGACCTGCGCGAGAAGCAGTCTCCCGACAACCTCCGCGTGACCGCCGAACGCTACCGCGTCTACGAAGGAAACCATGGCCCGGCCTTTAAAGAGAGCCTTCGCTGGGTTCCTGAACACGAACGGAATCGCGACCGCGAACTGAAACGCCTCGCCCCCGAGCGCCACGAGCGCATCCGCACCATCTTCGGCGGCAAGCCGGAGCGTATTCCCGACACCTGGTCCGACATGGTGCACTGACCGCCGCCGCGCCGCGGAACCACCGGCCCGCGGCCCTATGCGGTATCCCAGCGCACCAACGGCGTGCCTGCTGCCCGATGGAACAGTCATGAGAGGCGCCGTGGGACCGGCTTTCCAGCCGGTCTGACGGGCCGAAAAGCCCGCCCCGCAGATGCTTCCACGAACAGCCAAGCAGCGGCCCCAGCGATCAACCCATCACCGAGGCCGTGCAGGCCGCAGCCCTGCGTAGGAAAGGCACCATTTCTATCCGTCAATTCCCCAGCCGTTCCACGATCTCCGCGGCCTTGGCCGCCCCCACATCGCTGGCGAAGGTAAGCTCGGAGTCGCTGAGCGCTTCGACGATGGCCGCCTGTTGCCCGCCCGTGAAATGCTGCACCACCCATCCGGCCATCGCGTCGGCCAGCGATTCGAACAGCGCCGTGGCCGCCTCGCCCTGCGGGTCCGCGTTCGCCACGTACTCAACCAGAAACGCCGCGAACGCCTCCGGGTCGTCCTCTTCTTCCGAACCTCCGCCGCCCAGGCTCTCGCCCCCGCAGTCGGGGTGGTAGGCGGGAATGGACTTGTTGATCCACGCGATGAACGTATCCGCACCGTTGAGCAAGTCGATCAGTCTGTTGATATCCGCGGACGTGAGCGCCCCGGAATGATTGATATCCGTGCTGTAGATTCCATAGGGCGGGCTCGCGGTCTCATTCAGGTAGTTGATGAGCGCCGTTACGTCTGCCGACGTCGAACCTCTACTGCCGTTGGCATCGCCCGGCAGTGACGCGCACCACACCGAACTGTCGTCACCAAGATAGGTGATCTGCGTCCAATAGCCGGCCGAGATCGGGCGTTCCAAAACGATCTCGTACACTCCGGTGCTCGTTTCCGTCACGCTGGCGATGGCGTTGTCGTCGAGCGCGCTGCATCCTTCACCGGTGTCCACGGCCTCCACGCCCGTTTCGCACAGCGCCCAGCAATCTAGGTGATTGGCCCCGCCCTCGCTCAGGGTGATCACGATCGGTTCCGCCGTGGAGCCGATCCCCTGCCGGGCGCCCAGCGAGCAGTCGTCCACTGGGTGCGGCTGCCGCGCGTCGATGGTGCCGTCGGGTGGCGTGCTGTCGCTGATCGTTCCGCCGCCGCAGCCGGGTCGAGCGCCGCAGATGTGTCCGTTTGTTCCGAAAGTGCCGATGACGATGTTTTCCGGCAGGGTCAGCATCGGCGACAGGTTGGCACCGCAAATGTTGCCGTTGAACTCGCCGTTGATGGTTACGTCGCCGGTAATACTCCCGCCGTTCTCGGCGATAATGTCTCCGTAGAAGTCGCCGCCGAACGTGAGCGCTCCCGAGATATCACCATCTACGACGATGGAGCCACCGCTGTCGTCGGTGGCTTCCAGCGTACCTGCAAACTCACCACCCGACGCCAACTGGGTCAGGAACGCGCCCATGCTCATGAGGCTGCCTTCAGCCGTACCGTTGTGAATGGAGAGAAGGCCCCACACCTCCGCGTCCCCGAAATCAAGGACGCCGGATTCCTTGACTTCCCCGATGAACAGCCAGTGCAGGCCCAGCGGGCTGTCGGTATACGGAATGCCGTTGGGGAACGACAATGTCCCGTAGACGTACTCGACCTGAAACTGTACCGGCGCCGGGCCAACTTCGTTCGCCGTGATGGTCGCGCCCTCCTCCACGCTCCCGACAATCAGGTCGCTCAGGATCGGCACCGTGATGTCAGCGCCTACCTCCGTGGCCCACACTTCGGCGACGCCCCCGTCGTCGCCCGTCGACTTCTGCACCGAGAGCGGCCCCGCCAGCGTGCCTGTTATGCGGAGATTCACGGATGAGTGGTTGGTCGAGTTGGTCGGATCGAGAACCACGCCCTTGACATCACGCGCTCCCGCCCCGGCCTGGCTGGTAGCAATCGTCAAAGCGAAGTTATCGGCGTATGGGGACGTGATGACCCCGATGTCGCCGATGTTGTTCGGATTATCGGTATCAGTCGACCAGATGCGCCACGTAAGGCTCCCTTTGATCAGTTCGATATCGGGGAAATCCGGGTCCGTCGTAGTAATAATATAATCATCCGGCGACTGGGGAGCCGGGGTCTCATCCCAAGCGACATTGATTGTTGGGGGCACAGCGATGGCCGCGGTGGACAGGCAGAAAACAGATGCCAGCAAATCAGTACGTTTCATGGTGCAAATCCTTTCACTTGGCGATCAGACTCGCTATACTACTTGTACGCTGAGGGGGTCGAATGTTGCTGAATGTCATGCGTTTGAGTGCGGTTTGGCGGGCTGCGTGCGCGTGCGCCACGATTCTGTCGCTTGTTTACACGACAGAAGCGATGGGGCAGATCAATGCTTACGAGGGCGAACAATGGCCGGAAGAAACCGGATGGACACGAGCGGCGTTTTGTGATCCACCACGGGCGCTCATCGACGGTTGGTTTCAACAAGAGGTCGCGCCGTGTCCGGGTGATCCTCTTCCTGGCGGCCAACAGGAATCGTTTCGACGTACACTTGCTCAATACACGGAGGTGGATAGTTTTTTTCTCGAATGGCGCGTGCAAACCAGTGGTCCCAGGTCCGAAATCATCGGTGTCGCACCAGCCTCGATGGTCGCTGCCGGTAACTTCGGCACCAATTACCATGTCACCATCGCGCGTGACCAGGTACGACTAATCCGCGACAACCTGCTTCCCATCGTCTATGCCGTAATCGCGTCGGACGTTCCTCACACATACCGCATCGAACTGCATGGTGCCGAGACATACACGTGGTATATCGATGGGGGGATTGTTGATACCGGAGTTCCGGAAGGATCGTTTCCCGTCAACGACTCTGGTGTTATCAGCTTCCGCGCAAACTGTTGGTTTGAGCCGAGCATCACTCGCTGGGACTACATCCGCTACGGCGTCATCCCGGAGGACGCCAGCGGCGACTACAACGGCGACGGGGCGGTCACGCTTGGCGATTTCTATATCTTCCACGAATGCCTCTCCAGCAACCGCATCGGCCTCGATGGCGGCCCCGCCAACGACGCCGGCCCCGGCTGCCGCTTCGCCGACTACGACTACGACGCCGACGTTGACTTCCTTGACTTCGCCGAATTCCAACGCGCCTTTGGCGGGATCGATTGATTTCAACGTCGTCAACGCGCGAATGCGCGTCACCGATTGCCCAGGGATAGAATGCTTGCCATACTCGTCAATCTCGCGTCCTGCCTTGGCCCAGTTCCTTCCCAAGTGATTCGGTACGAAGGAAACGTGTTTCCGGAACAAGAAGGATGGGAGCTGATTTTGGCGGGCACTCCGGGTGCGGAGCGATCGCTCGTCGACGGGTGGCTCGTTCAATCGGTCGGCATGCCCGAAGGCTGGCCGGAACCGCATGGAGATGCGGAGTTTTACCGAAGAGCCCTCGGCGGTTTTGCCGGAGTGGATTCCTTCTTCGTAGAGTGGCGGGTTTGGACCGACAACCCGGAATGGCTCCTTAATCTCAGCGCCGTACCCTCTGCCGTTTCGGCCGGCGGAAATGCGGCGGTCTACCACACCGCGATGACGGAGGAGAGAATCCAGCTCTTCCGCCGTACCAGCATCCCGCTGGTGTACATCCCCATTGAGCCGGTCGTCCCGCATGTGTATCGAATTGAACTTCGCGGCGCTGACTCGTTTGTGTGGTTCATTGACGGGCGACCGGTGGAAGGCGGCGTGCCGCTTTTCGCCTATCCTGACTCGACGGCCTCTCTGATCTGGGGCACTCGCCGCAGCTACGTGGACAGCGTCACCGCGTGGGACTACATCCGCTACGGCGTCATTCCGGCGGACGCCAGCGGCGACTACAACGGCGACGGGGCGATCACGCTTGACGATTTCTATATCTTCCACGAATGCCTCTCCAGCAACCGCATCGGCCTCGATGGCGGCCCCGCCAGCGACGCCGGCCCCGGCTGCCGCTTCGCCGATTACGACTACGACGCCGACGTTGATCTTCTTGATCTCGCCGAATTCCAACGCGCCTTCACGAGTGGGGATTGACGTCCGGCGCGATTCAGGCCGCCCGACCGTTCAGCGGGAAGCGGCCCACCACGCACGGCCGCTTACCTACAACACTCCACCCTTCGACCGTTCGCCCCGCGCAATGCGCGCAGGGTAACCGCTGACAGGTGACCGCACCTGTCGCTAGCCATGAAGAGTTCAGCACTCAATGGCGACCGGAAGCCCGAACATCAAACGTCGCAGGTAACCACCGGACCTTGCACTGCAAGAACCACGAATCAAGCCGCGGGCCTCATCAGGATAGCGCTCTCATGCGCGCAGAGTTTCCCCGCCGACTGCCGCTTGACCGTTAACTCCCCGCGGTCCCACATGCGCGACGCGGACGGCGCCCAACCGTCACCAGCACACCGGCCCCGAAATGCACCGGCCGATGACCCACAAAAGTCGCTAAAGGACCCGTTTATTATGGGTCACACTTCCCCGAAGTCAAGAAAAATGCGCGGAAAATCGAAAAAAAAACGGTTGCTGTCGGCCACCGCCCAGACCAACTTCCAGCTCGTTAGGCATTCATCGGCCTCGGCTTCGCTCCAATGATTCCATCTCAATCGTGGCCTCCGCCCAAGCGCGACACACGCGATTTCCCGCCGAATACCGCGGTTCTTCCTTTCGGTCGGAGTTCCTCGCGCGCATCCGGCGCGCGTTTTGCGGTCCCAAGACCCGCGCCGGATCGAAAAGCCAATACGTGTTTTCCCCAATTGACCCCGCAGCCCGAATTGGGTGATTTCCCCCACTTCGCCAGGTGATTTCACGCGCGCCCCCTCCTGTGGACTGCCGGAGAGTTGCGTTGGCGTCTATCTTCTCGCCGTTGCGCCGCCGGTGTATAGTGGCGCCCAATGAGCGCCCAGCCTTCCGCCGAGCCTGCCCCGTGGACCTATTCCCGACTCCTCGCCTGGACCACCGATTTCCTGACCAGACAGGGTATCGAAGACGCCCGACTGGGCAGCGAACTGCTCCTCGCCCATGCCGCGGGCTGCCGCCGCATCGAGCTGTACACCCGCGGCGACCAAGTGCCCAAGCCCGAACACGTGGAACGGTTCCGCGAATGGGTCAAGCGCGCCGCCGCTCATGAACCCATCGCCTATCTCGTCGGCGAAAAGGAGTTTTTCTCGCTGGCGTACCGAGTCAGTCGCGACGTGCTCATCCCTCGCGCTGAAACCGAAATTCTCGTGGAGTGGGCGCTGGATCATCTTGCCCAAACGGGACCGGCCCCGTCCAAACTGCTGGACATCGGCACTGGAAGCGGGTGCCTCGCCATATCCCTGCTCAAGCACTGCCCAACCGCCAATGCCCTGGCCACCGACGTGTCTACAGCGGCGCTGCAGATCGCCCGGGTGAATGCCGAGCGGCACGGTGTTCTCGATCGATTGGTCCTGGTGCAGGCCGATCGGCTGCAATTGCCCTCCGACTTTCGACCCGACGGCGGGTTTGACCTGCTGGTGTGCAACCCGCCTTATATTCCCGAAAGCCAGGTGCCCACGCTCGACGCAGCGGTGCGCGACTATGAGCCCCGCGCCGCGCTCACCGACGGGGGGGACGGCCTGTCGTTCTACCGGGAACTGGCCGCCGGTTCACGTACCTGGCTGAACGCTGCCGGCGTGGTGGTGGTGGAGGTGGCCGACGGCCAGGCAGACGCGGTGCGCGAAATCTTCAACGCCGGCGGCTGGACACACCGCCAAACCCGCCGCGACCGAACCACCGGCCGACAGCGCGTGCTGGCGTTTGGTGGGTGAGCGGCGGCAGTAGGTTGAACGGGCGCCGGGCAGGCACCGCAAGACGCACCAGCGTCGGCGAAGGAAACGTGGAATGACGCAAAGCGCTGTTCGCGCCGTCGACAACTTGCCGATATCTTGAGCCAGACGCGCGCAGGGAACACGCTCGGGATACAAACGCCGTTGCTCGGCCGTGGTAGGGGCGGCCATCGGAGGGAATAGGCCATGGAATATTTTGAAATCGTCGGCGGAAGCCGCCTGAAGGGCGCCGTGGACATCAGCGGCGCCAAGAACGCCGCCCTGCCCATCATGGCCGCCTCCATTCTGGTGGACGGCGAAACCGTCCTGCACAACGTGCCCGACCTCGCCGACGTTCGCCAGATGCTCGTTCTGCTCCAGCGCCTCGGCGTCAAAGGCGAACGCGATGCGACCGGCGCTCTGCACCTCCGGGTGGACGACGAAATGAACGTCCACGCCGAATATGAACTGGTCAGCAAAATGCGCGCCAGCGTATGCGTGATGGGCCCGCTGCTCGCCAAACGCCGCCGCGCCCAGGTCTCCATGCCCGGCGGCTGCGCCATCGGCGACCGCCCCATCAACCTGCACGTGCTCGGCTTGCAGGCACTCGGCGCCGAGTCCGAACTGGTCAACGGCGACGTGCTCCTCCGCGCGAAAAAACTAAAAGGCTCCGATATCTTCCTCGGCGGCCCGTTCGGCTCCTCGGTCACCGCCACCGCCAACGTGCTCATGGCCGCCTGCCTGGCCGACGGGCGCACGGTCATCGAATCCGCCGCCTGCGAACCGGAAGTGACCGACCTCGCCAATTACCTGAACGCCTGCGGCGCGCGCATCGCCGGCCACGGCACGCCGCAGATCACCGTCGAGGGCGTGGCGTCGCTCCACGGCGCCGAACACCGGGTCATTCCCGACCGCATCGAAGCCGGCACCTTCATGATCGCCGCGGCCATCACCAATGGCGACCTGGAACTCATGGGGGCGCGCATGGATCACCTGCGCGCCGTGGTTGATCGGCTGCGCCACGTCGGCGTGCTGGTGGAGCGGGGAGAGAAGGGCATCTCCGTTTCCTCTACGCGGCGGCTGGAGGCGGTGGAAATCACCACTCAACCTTACCCCGGCTTCCCCACCGACCTGCAAGCGCAGGCGATGGCCCTGCTTGCACTCGCTGATGGCAATTCGGTCATCACCGAGAAGATCTTCCCCGACCGCTTCCTGCACGTCGGTGAATTGAGCCGCATGGGCGCTCATCTCCACAAGGAGGGCCCCACGGTTATTATTGAAGGGGTCAAACGGCTGGTGGGCGCGCCGGTGATGGCGTCCGACCTGCGGGCGTCCGCGGCGCTGATCCTCGCCGGGCTGGTGGCCAAGGGGACGACCCGTGTGCATCGCGCGTACCACATTGACCGCGGCTACGAACGCATCGAGAAAAAGCTCGCCGCCGTCGGCGCCACCATCCGCCGGTTGGACGAATAGCGATATGACATTCGGGTGACTGCTCGCCGCCGCCGCGGATGACAAGAGCGAAGAACTTGCCGCCATGAAAATGGGATGGTATACTACGAACTGCCCGACAGCAGGCGAAAGTCGGCTCCATGCCGCGAGTTTGGGCGACATCGCTCAATCCTAGCCTGCTGGGGGCAACATTTTTTCGAGCGTAAGCGGATTGGCGTCGCTGTACCATTCGCCATATTTCTTGTCGCGGGTGTCATCCAGGTCCATGATGATTCTGTAGCCGGGGCGGAGCATTTCAAAAAACCGGTCTTCACCTTTCTCGAACATTCGTTGCAACGCCCAGAGGTAATAGTCAACCACTTGCAGTCCGCCGAACCGGTGCGGTTCCTCGGCGCGAATAATCGTCGGCTTGTCCGACGGTTTTCCATACTTGCGCTCGAAGTTCGTTTGGGCCTTCCTGATGGCCAGTCCCAACGCCTCCCGCCGGGTCCACACGGGATGTCTCGCAAAGACGATTCTGTTCTGGTCCGCTTTGTGCAGGACATTGCGGAACAACCGCTTGACCAGATCCTCGTACAGCGTGCGCAGCGTCAGTGACCCCCCGCTCTTTGAGTCTGACCTGCGCATTTCGGCGACTAACGACGCCTTGCGCCGGATAGCCACGTGCAACTTGGCTCCAGTCTGCGAAAGTCGTGCCATCACGTCCCGTCTGACTTCCGGGAGGTCTTTGCTGGCGTGGAAGGATCGGGCAGTCTTCCCGCTACCAGCGCCCATGGACGGTACGCCGCGGAAATAGGGGTCGGCCAACAGTTCAGCGCGCAGTTCGGACAGTAGTGAATCCACGAATGGCGGGTTGGGAATCTGCGCTACGCCCACCATGAAGAATTTCGACACCCCCTGCTCCCCGACAACCGAACGCCCCCCTTTGCCGAACAATGTGAGGTCCCCGGCTTCATCGACGAAGAAATGGTTGATTTGGAGTTCCGTCACCGGGCCGACAACTCGCTGGATTCACTTGGTCGTTTCAGATCGCGTCAAGCTAGACATGGCAATCCCTTTGGTCAACGTCTATGTCAGTGTGTGATATGATCCGACTATGGACCCTCCCAATCGGCAGACGGGCAACGGCGACGATTCGTGCCATGAAGTCCGTGCACACTCGAAGCAGGTCATGAGCACGGAGGAGGTCTGGCGCAGGCCGCTCCGGCGGTCCTTCACCATCCCGCCAATCCCACGGAGCGAATCCCTATCGTCGCCTTGTTGTGGCCCCAAGTTGCATTCATCTGGCCCATTCCCGACAATCCCCCCCATGCCCCTCGGTGCCGGAACATGGCTTGGTCCCTATGAAGTCCTCGCGCCCCTCGGCGCCGGCGGCATGGGCGAGGTCCACCGCGCGCGACGCCATGAATCGTGTTGCCGGGCGAAGCGAGCGTCACTCGTAATCTCATCGCATTCGGGTAGAATGAAGCGGTTAGCCCGGACCTGAGGAAACGACCATGGATTGGCGCCATCGAATCGAGGTCAACCCACAGATTCTTGTGGGCAAGCCGGTCATCAAGGGGACGCGTATCAGCGTCGAACTGGTCGTCGATCTGCTGGCCCGCGGATACAGCGTTGAGCAGATCATCCGTCAATACGATCACATCACGGCCGAGGACATTCGGGCGTGCCTGGCCTATGCCAGTGACGTGCTGAGCTCTGAACGCGTCTATGCCCTCCCGCCGCGCTGAGACATACCCATGCGTTTTCTGGCGAACGAGAACTTCCCCGGACCGGTCGTGCGAGCGCTGCGTGAGCAGGGGCATGACGTGGAGTGGGTTCGGGAGATCATGTGCGGCGCCGTCGACGTGGACGTCCTCACGCGGGCACGTACCGAGCGCAGAATATTGTTGACGTTTGATCAGGATTTCGGCGCGCTCGCCTTTCGACACAGTCTTCCGAACGAATGCGGCGTTGTACTGTTTCGTCTGCGCGGAACGGACCCCCAGATCGACAACGCAAGGGCCATCGCGGCCCTGACCAGTCGTACGGATTGGATGGGACATTTCGCCGTCGTCCACGACGACCGAATCCGAATCCGCCTACTGCCGGTGACCGGATGAGCATCGATCCCGGTGCACGACTCGGCCCTTACGAAGTCCTCGCACCCCTCGGTGCAGGAGGGATGGGGGAGGTGTATCGTGCGAAGGACACGCGTCTCGACCGCGACGTGGCCGTCAAGGTGCTGCCCGAGGCGTGGATGCGGGATGCGGACCGGATCGCCCGCTTCCAGCGCGAGGCGAAGGTTCTGGCCACGCTGAACCATCCGAACGTCGGCGCGATCTACGGGCTGGAAGAACACCGGTTGGACAGCGGCGCCGCACGTCAGTATCTGATCCTTGAGTACGTCGAAGGCGAAACCCTTGCCCAGCGGCTGAAGACCGGCGCGCTGCCGTTGGATGAGGCGCTCGAAACAGCCAGGCAGATCGCCGAAGCGCTGGAGGCGGCCCACGAGAAAGGCATCGTCCACCGCGACCTCAAACCGGGAAACGTCATGGTTCGCGCTGACGGGGCGGTCAAGGTGCTCGATTTCGGCCTGGCGCGAGCCATGGCCGATGAGCCGACCGGCCTGTTCGCCATGCCCGATTCGCCTACGGTCACTACGCCAATCGCCGCGGTAAGCCCGACAATTCCCGGGGTGATTCTGGGCACCGCCGGCTACATGAGCCCCGAGCAGGCCCGCGGCAGGCCGGTCGACAAGCGCTCCGATATCTTCTCCTTCGGCTGCGTACTCTACGAAATGCTCACCGGCGCGCAGGTGTTTCCCGGCGAGACGGTCACCGATTCGCTGGGCGCCGTCCTGCACCGCGAGCCCGACTGGGGGCTGCTGCCGGCGGGCACGCCGCCGACCATTCAGCTCCTCCTGCGCCGCTGCCTGGCCAAGGACCGCAATAAACGGCTGCGCGACGTCGGCGACGCGCGGATCGAAATCGAACTCGCCCTCACCGATCCGGCGTCGTCCGTGCTGGCTCTGGCGGCCGCTGCCGTGGACCGGGCCGATGCCCGGCGGCAAAGCCGGGGAATCGGTGCCGTGGTCATGCTCGGCGCGATGTTGCTGGTCGGTCTTCTGGGGTACTTCTCGGGACAAAGAACAACTCCAACGTCCACGCCGCCGGTCCGCAAACACGAAATCGCCCTGGAGCGCCCGGTCACGTGGGCGCTGGGTCAGCCGGCACTCAGTCCGGATGGAACCATGATCGCCTACGTCGATGGCGACTGCGTGTGGCTGCGGCGGCAGGACTCGTTTGACGCGCATGCGGTGGCCGATTCCGAACAGGGCATGATCCCGTTCTGGTCGCCCGACAGTCAGTGGCTCGGCTTTGCCCGGGAAGACAGGCTATTGAAAGTGCCTGCTTCCGGCGGGCGCCCGACGGTGATCACCAGAGCCCCCGGAATGTTCGTCCCGGTCGGAGGGGCCGTTTGGACACCCGATGGGCGCATCTACTTCAGCACGGGAAACACCGGAATCCTGGAAGTGCCCGCCAGCGGCGGTGAGCCGCGAATGGTCGTAGCGCCGAATCTCGAAGACGATGACGATTTCCACGAGCTTGCCCTGCTGCCCGACGGCCGGGGCATTGTCTTCTGCGTTCATTCCCGCACCCGCCCGTGGTACCTGGCCTCGTGGGATGGCAAGGAACGAAGAGTCGTATTGCAACTCGACCAGCACGCCCGCGCGCCGACCTACTCACCGACCGGGCACATTCTCTACGAACGGTCCGGCAGTGACATCGGTGTGTGGGCGCTCCCTTTCTCTGTGGAACGTATGACGGGGACCGGCGACCCCTTCCTGGTGTCCGCGGGCGACGGCGATCCCAGCGTCAGCGACACGGGCGCCCTTGCGCTGATGCGACGGGCCAGCGGTTTGGAAGGCGGCCAGTTGGTGTCGGTAAACCTGGACTCCGGGACGGTGGAGCCGCTGCTGAAGGCCGGCGGCGCATTCTACGACCCGGCCCCTTCGCCGGACGGAACGACGATCGCCCTGTCCGGGTTCGAGTTCGGCGCCGCCGACCTCTGGTTGATGGACATCGCCCAGGGCACGCGCACGCGCCTGACGTTCGATGAGCGGACCAACGAGGTCCTGCCCCGATGGTCGCCGGACGGCAAAATCATCGCCTTTGCGCAAACGACCGCGTCCACCTTCGAGCGGATCGCAGCCGATGACACCATCCACTTTCTCTACGCCGACGGCAGCGGAAAGGCACGCGAGTCAATCTCCGGCGGCAGTCCGTCCTTCGACCGCGAATGGACCTACATGGCCTTCGTTCGCACTGATGCCGCCACGGGTCGCGACATTTACTATCTGGCCCTTCACGGCGAGTCGGAGGCCCAGCCACTGTTGCGCGGCCCTGCCTTCGAGCAGGATCCCGCCTTGTCGCCGGACGGCCGCTGGCTGGCGTACACATCGAATGAACGGGGTTCGGAAGAAGTATACCTCACACGGTTCCCCGACGGCCAGGGGAAGTGGCAGGTCTCCACCGGACACGGCGCCATGGCCCGGTGGTCAAGTGATGGATCACGGCTCTTTTACGTCGGTTCCTCGGCCGCGATCAGCGAAGTGCAGCTCACCACGGAGCCGCGGGTGATGTTGAGCCCGCCGCGTCTCGCGATCGACGGTCGTGCGCTGGGCATCAACGCCTATCAGGGGTATGCCCCCACGGCCGATGGAAAGCGTTTGATCGTGATCGGAACCGGCCGCGGCGGACCGGCCGCGATCGGCGTCATCGAAAACTGGTTTGCGGAGTTCAAAAACCGCCCGTAGTCACGGCGTGGGGCCCATCTGTGTCGAAGCGCACTCATTCCGTCACCGGAGGCGATGAACCGAACATGTGCCCTTCGAGGAAACCTCAAGTTGCCATGGTCCATTCTCTTGACGAGAATCACGATATGCCGATTGGTTCGGCAGTCGAATTGGGACCGCGCGTGTTTCCGCCTTTTTGGCTGCATGATTGCGACGATGAACCAAAGCCGAGCGAAGGCTCTCCAACAGTTAGCTGTCTGTGGTTAAAGTCATTGGAGGCGCTGGGGGGCCGGCTTTCCGGCCGGTTTGACGGGCCGCAAGGCCCGTGCGACAAGTTCTTCAACAGGCCGTTAGCGGCGCAACGACATGGGGTTCAGTCTTGCGAATCTCGAACACGTAACAAGGACGTCGAAACCAAACGATGAGTGATCACCATCCCATACCATCCATAGCCGCGGCAGGGTCGCCACTCGGCCGATTGATCGAAAAGCACATGGAATACGCCTTCCGGGCCATGATGCACGGACCTCAGACCGAGGGTACCGACCGGTTTGTGCGCCTGATCACCGGCGAACCGCATCCGTTTGGCAACTTCGCCTTCGTGTCCGACCCTGATGACGTGCACAGCACTGCGCTCGCGGTAGAACCGTTCTGCGCTGCCACGGTACCGGCGGCCGCACTCTATCCCGGCGCCCCCGCCCCCGAGGTCGAGGAGTACCTGCGGCAGAACGGGTTTACTTTGCATGAGCGCATGCCTGCCATGGCCGTGGATATGGAGAAACTCGCGCCTGCCTCAATTCCTCAGGGTTACCAGCTCAGGTGTGTGGAAGGCCGCGAAGACGTGCGCGAGTGGGCGCAGACGTTTGCGCAAGGCTTCGAGCTGCCCTATCGCGTCGCCGAAGTTTTCTCACCGGCCGGCGACGTCGGCGCCTCGGAAAACGCATCGGTGCAGTACTTCGCCATCACCAACAAGCGCCGGATGGTCAGCACGTCCATGCTCTATCTGAATCACGGACTGGCGGGCGTGTATTGCGTGTCCACCATTCCCGAGGAGCGCGGAAAGGGGCTGGCTGCACACGTCACGGCCGAACCGTTGCGTCGAGTGAACGCCACCGGTCTCCGCGTCGGCGCGCTGCAATCCACCACGGCCGGGTACAAGGTCTACCGGCGGCTGGGCTTCACCGACTTTGGTGCGGTGCCGCTGTACGTCCGCGGCCCGCACTAGGCGCCGCCGGACAGCCCATTCAAGACAGCAATGCCATCATGTGGCACTGGCTTCCCGCCGGCGCAAGCCGGGCGGGAAGCCAGTCTCACAAGTTCCTCAACGGGGCGCTAGCGCCGGCGCCGGCGCGACTGCGATTTCAACCCCAACCAACCGAACAGGCTGAAGATCATCCCCAGCCCGGCGCCGTTGCCGCAGGCGCCGCACAACGGACCGGCCGATCCGCTGCCCGGACCGACGTTGTCGTTTTCGTTGCCGTTCGTGTTGCCGTTGGTATTGCCGTTGGTGTTGTCGTTGTCATTGTCCGTCGGCTGGTCGACCGGCGGATCCTCGCAGGCGTCGCCCACGCCGTTGCCGTCGCTGTCGCGCTGGTTGGCGTTGGCGATGTTCGGGCAGTTGTCGCACACATCGCCGATCCCGTCGCCGTCGGCGTCTTCCTGTCCGGGATTGGCCACGTCCGGGCACTTGTCCGTCACGTCCGGCAGGCCGTCCTAGTCGCCATCGCTTCCCGGATCGGCCAGGTCACAAATACCGTTGCCGTCCGCGTCCGGGCCATCGTTGAACGGATCGAATTCGCCCGACGAGCAATCGTCGCACCCGTCGCCGTCCGAATCGCCGCAACGGAAGGGATCGGCCGGGTGACTGTCGCAGAAGTTGGCCACGCCGTCGCCGTCGGTGTCCGGTTGGCCCTCGGCCGCGGGTCGCGGGCAGTCCAGCGTGTCCACCGGGTCGCTCACGTCGCACAGGCCGTTGCCGTCGGTGTCCACTCCGTCGTTAGCGGGGTCGAACCGCCCGGAAGAGCAGTCGTCGCAGCCGTCGCCGTCCGAATCGCCGCAGCGGTTGCGATCGAGTGGGTGCGTGTCGCAACCGTCGGCCACGCCGTCGCCGTCGGTGTCCGTTTCGCCCGTCAAGGCGGCCTTGGGGCAGTCCGCGGGAATCGCGCCGCCGCCGCCACCACCACCACCGCCACCACCACCACCGCCGCCGTTGACTTCGCAGGCGTCGCCCACACCGTCGCCATCGCTGTCCGTTTGAAGCGGATTTGGCGTATTCGGGCAGTTGTCGCAGACATTGCCCACGCCGTCGCCGTCGGTATCGACCTGGGTGCGGTTGGGGATGTTCGGGCAGTTGTCTTCCTCATCAGGAATGCCGTCGAGGTCAGCGTCACAGGCCTGACATGGTGCGCCACACGCATCGGGAGGTTGGGTGCCGAGCCAGGCCTTGGTGGTGTTGACACCGTCGAGCAGTTCCACCAGCCGCTTCACGTCCGCGTTGATCTGTTGTCCGTTCCCGTCGTCCACCAACACATTGAGCAAACCGTCACGGTTGATATCCAAACTGAACATGCCGTAAACGGGGTTGACCACCCCATTGATGGAATTGACCAGCGTGAGAATGTCATTGGCCGACGCCATGGTATCCGCGTTCACATTACCAGGTTGCGCGCGATACACCAGCTTGGTATCGCCATCGCCCAAATAGATGATCACCGTGGCTTCGCCCGTCGAAATCGGGCGGTCCAATGTGATCCGATACTGTGTGGCGCTCAGTACCTCCACCGGGTGAACAATGAAGTTCGCCCCCAAGCCGTTATCGCCGGTTTCGCACAGTTCCCAGCAGGCATCATCGACCGGCCCATCGGGCACATTCGCAAACGCAAGCGTGACCGTGATCAGCTCGTTTCCGACGCCGATGCCCGCGTTGGCACTCGGTTCCCGCGCATCCAGCGTGCCGGGGGCGGGCACAGTACCGGCGATCTGGATCGTGGCCGGCGGGCAATTGGCGCCCCCCTGGGCCGATGAGGTTACACCAACCGCACACGTCAAAACCGCGGTGAGGGCAAACACCCACCCGCGGCTTTCGGTGAGCCTTCCTTGAACGTGACGCTTATTCAATACGGTGAGCACCATCTGTCGCTTCTCCCCAATAGGACCGCTTGTGAAATCCCTGACGCCTTGTTCGCCGGACATGGCGACAAGGAAAAGTTTCCACCCCCCAGGTGGGCAATCAACCTAACTCTAGCCTCGCCGGGAAAAAAAGTATATCCTCGGCGGCCTAAATCGTTGTCGTCCGCGAATCGACAGGCGCACACAACGTAATCCCAATCGCTATCATGGTCAAACCTTGCATCCGTGGCCGGCCGGGAGGTCGACCCCGGGAAGGATGTGTTCTAAACTCTTGTTGCACATTGGGTTATTATCTGAACTGACCCGGCGAGCACGCGGGTTTACGGATACTGCGATGGAGAAACCCAGTATTATCAGACGATGCCCGTGCGGATCGATTCAAGCTTGTGAATGGTGACGTACCCGCACAGTTGGAGGCGCCAGACGGACGGGGCGTCCGAGTGGTTCCGCTGAGCGTGTCCGGGATCCGCTTAACGCCTGTGAATGATCAAAAACGGTTTGCTTGAGCGGAATTCTTGCCGGGGCACGAATCGCAACGCCGCAAAACCAGCCGAACCAGTTCGTGCCACGGGGCGTTGGACTGGAAGGGGCGATTGCGACGACAATGGCCGGTCGCCCCGGAACAGACGCAAACACGGAGGAGGCAAACGAAATGGCAGACAACAACATTCGGCTGCAGCGCCCGATCTTCTCGATGACCGGAGCGCTGGCACTTGTTCTGACAGGTTCCTCGTTGACCGCTCTCGCCTCGGAAGGCGAATCGTTGGCGCGCGGTCGCCAAGCGATCGACAAAGGTCTCTCCTATCTGCTGGCCGGACAAGGGGAGGACGGCGGATGGCAGGCATTCGGGCGATCCCATCCCGCGATCACCGCGCTGGCGGTAAAGGCGCTCGCCCAGGACCCAACCTACGGGCCGCGGCATCCGGCAGTCCGCCGCGGCGTGACCTTTCTGCTGCGCTCCGTGCAACCCGATGGCGGCATTTACGTGGATGGCGAGGGAATGCCCAATTATCACACCAGTGTCGCGCTGATGGCACTGGCCGCGGTAAAGGACCCGGCGCACGAGGAAACGGTGGCCAACGCCGTGCGCTTCCTCAAGAAAATTCAATGGGACGAGGAAGAGGGGCACGCGCCCGACAGCGCCTGGTACGGCGGGCAGGGCTACGGACGAAGCAAGCGCCCCGACCTGTCCAACACGCAGCTCATGCTCGATGCGTTGAAAGACAGCGGACTGCCCCTGGACGATCCGGTATACAAGAAGGCGCTGGCCTTCGTCTCACGCTGTCAGATGCTCTCCGAAACCAACGACCGCCCGTTCGCCAAGGGCGGCGGCGACGGAGGGTTCATCTACGCGCCGGTGGGCGACGGCGAATCGAAAGCCGGCGTGGAAACGGTGGACGGCGTACCGCGGCTGCGCAGCTACGGCTCGATGACCTACGCGGGCTTCAAGAGCATGCTCTACGCGGGGCTCTCGCGCGACGACCTGCGGGTGCGCAAGGCGTTCGCTTGGATCCGACGCCACTATTCCCTCGACGCCAACCCCAACATGCCCGACGCTCAGGCGCGCGAGGGTCTGTTCTATTACTATCACACCTTCGCGCGGGCGCTGCACGCCTGGGGCGAGCCGACACTGACCGACGAAACCGGCCGCACCCACAACTGGCGCGCGGATATCTGTGACAAACTGACGGCGCTCCAGCACGAGGACGGAAGCTGGACAAACGAGGCCGATCGGTGGTACGAAGGCAATCCGCACCTGGTCACCGCCTACGCGGTGCTGGCGCTGCAAACGGCGCTGGCGGACGGCCCATCCGCTCCGGCGGAGAAGACCGAACGGCCCAAGGGCGAAAGGGAATAACGCATGTTGGCGGATGACGACGTGTTTGGTGCCGGCCTGACGCCGCCGGACGAGCAGGACGGCGATGTGCCGCGCCGCACGGCAGACGAAGTCGGCACGGAGGATCCTGCCGACGCCGCCAGCGAACCCCGCATGGCGGATGCGCCCAGCGAAACGGGCGCATCATACGTCGGGGATGATGAACCCGAGTTCGAACAGGTGCTGGAGGATGAAGTCCCTGCGGCCTCCTACGACGAAGCGATGGACCTTGCCGAAGTGCCGGTGGCCGCGGCCCGGGACGTGGCCGAATCTGGAATGGCCGGCGCCATGCGAAACAGGGACGCAATGGCCGACGAAGGAAGCGATGCGAGCGCCATCGACGAGACGCTCGTGGGGGAGTCCAAACTGGCGGTTCCGCTGCGCTGGGATCCGGTGCTCTCCGCGCACGCCATCGCGGTGGAACTCAAGCACATCGAGGGCGAGGTGCGGCGCATACTGGATCCCGTGGACGACAAACGAAAACGCAAACTCAACGGCACGCGCCGCTGGCAGGAACTGGAAGACGACATACAGAGTTGGCGCTTCGGCAACCGGTTGCCCGAACCCGACCTCTTGCGGCTGCGCCAACTCATCGATCGACGACATTCCCTGTTCAAACGGCTGAGTTTCCTTTCCGGAACACGCCCTACCTGGAATTCATGAAACCACGGCGCAACCGCGCCGCCCCGGCCCTGTCCGGACGCAAACGAATCGGGAACTCAAATCGACCGCCGTGACGTTCCCGGATCCTACGCCGGGTCGTTCGCCGCGCTCAACTGGAAGGAAAGCTGCTCCAGGTGCACCGCCAGGTCGACCGAGGAAACGGCTACGTCCGGGCTCACGGTCAGGGATACGGGGGCGAAGTTGAGAATGCCGCGAATGCCCGCGGCCACCATCAGGTCGGCGACGGCCTGTGCGGCGGCAGCGGGCACAGTGAGAATGCCGAGCCGAATGCCGTGCTGGCGAACAGTCTGCGGAAGCTCGGTAAGCGGCTGCACCCGAACCGAATCCGGCCCGGCCGTGGCGGTCCCGATCTTGGCCGCATCATTGTCGAACACCGCCACGACTTCAAATCCCTTGCGCCCGAACCCACGAAACGAGAGCAGCGCGTGGCCGAGATTGCCCAGCCCGACCAGGAGCACGTTGGACTTGCGGTCGGTGCCCAGAATGCGGCGAACCCGGGCGATCAGCTCGGGTACCCGATAGCCGATGCCGGGGTAGCCGAACTGCCCGAAATAGGCGAGGTCCTTCCGCACCTGCGCGTCGGAGAGCTGGAGTGCCTCGCCCAACTGCTTACTCGACACGGTCAGGCGATCATGGGCCTGGAATAACTCGAGCTGTCGCAGGTACAAGCTGAGGCGGCGTACGGCGGGCGTGGGGATATTGTCGGGACGGGTCATCCGGGTTTCGCGTCTTGAGGATGAAAACAATCACTCGCCGCCGAGAGAATCGACCCGGCCTGTCGGGGCGACTATAGCCGCGATCGAAAAAGCAAGTCAAGGATCGATCCGCCCCCCCGCGGCAGGGGGCTGTGATTCTTGTTTAGCTTGCGCCGATTTGTATAATCTCTGGTGAGGGACGGGGTCCGGCTTGTCAATCCCACGTGGTCGGTTGCGCATGGCGCGCCCCCGGCGCCCGACGGCGCTTTTCCGCAAGAGGTGGCAGCGATGTCCCAAGAAATTCTCCCGCCGGCGAATGGAAACGCAGCCGACGTGCGCCGGCCGGCGCCGCACCCGGTCTACTGGGTGATTGCCGTAGCCCTGAGCGTACTCGCGGTGATCGAGGTGGGGCGCTGGACCTCGCAACCGTCCTTGCGTCTGGACAACGCCGCGTGGGCCCAACCGGCACTCAGCGCCGGTTCCCGCGGGGTCTTCGCGTTTACCGGGCAGTTGACCAAGTCCACCTATGGCGTGTTCGTGGTGGACGTAGACGCGATGACCATCTGGACGTATGAGTATCTCCCGCAGAAGGAGTGCCTGCGGCTGGCCGCGGCACGAACCTGGCGGTATGATCGCTACCTCGAAAGTCACAACGTGTGCGACCTGACGCCGCAGGCGGTGGAGAAGATGATCGAGGACCAGCGGCAGTACCGGCTGCAATCGTCGGAAAGTCAGATGCCGTAGGGGGAGCTTGTTCCATGGGTAAGAAAACCTTCTACAACGCGGCCGAGGCGGCGGCCAAGCTGGGCGTGCCCGAGGCGGAACTCAAGGAAATGGTCCGCAAGGGCAGCCTGCGGGAGTTCCGCGACGCCGGCAGCGTCAATTACAAGGTCGACGACATTGACGGGCTCGCGGCCAAGATGACCGCTGCGCCCAAGGCCCCGCCTCCCAGCCCCAAGGCCGACAGCCGCGCCGGCGCCTCGGCCAGCGGCGAAATCATTCTGGAACCCGTCGAAGACTCGACCATCAACCTCGCCTCCAGCGGCAGCGACATCATGGAGCTGGAATCGGTCGACGCGGACGACACGGCGACCGGCATGAAGACCGCCGCGACCAAGAAGAAAGAAGACTCGGCCGTTCCCTCCGTCGGCGTGAACGTGTTCGACGACGACGAACTGGATGAACTGGTGGACCCGCTGGCGCAAACGGCGGTGACCGACGTGGGCGGGCTCGGCATTGAAGGGATGGGCAGCGGTTCGGGCATCCTCGACCTGACTCGGGAGAGCGACGACACCTCGCTGGGCGCAGAGCTGCTCGAAGAGATCTACACCGGCGAGGACAGCGGAACCGCCAAAGTCGAAATGGGCGACGACACGCGCGCCGGCCTCGACGAAGCCATTCCCGAGGGCAAAGGCGAAACCGCCGGTCCGGAAGAAGACACGCTCGTCGGCGCGACCGAGGCCGTCGGCGCCCCGCGCACCGTGGTGACCAGAGTCGTGGAGTTTGCGCCGGATGCGGTCTCCACCGGGCTGACGGCGGCCATGATGGTCGGCGTGGTGGTGATCTGGTTCGCCGGACTCGCCGCGTTGGGCATGTTGCGTGGCATCGCTCCGTCACTCGTACAAACGGTCTACGGCAATTTGCTGATGTACACGGGTATCGCCCTTGGTGTGGCGGTGGCGGCAGGCGCGGGTACCTGGTTCTGGGCCAAGCGGTCTGGCTGAGTTCCTGGATCGACAGGAAGTCAATTCCCTGAAAAGAGGCCGGAGGGTGTGCGTGGTGGCGCGTACATCGGCAATCCCGGTCGGTCGGCGGCTAACGAATGGTGAGGAGATCTTCGATGCGTGGCGGACACTTAGCGGGCGTAATGGCGGCGGCGTACCTTGGTGCGGCGGGCACCGGCTGCGTTTCTCTGAATGAACACAATCGCCTCAAGGCGGCGCATCGCATGGTGCTGGCGGAGAAAGAGCAACTGGGCACCGAGCTGTACGACGAGCGCAACGTCAACGACTCGCTGCGCACCCGCGTGGCGGCGCTCGAACGAGAGGTGGGCACCAAGGACGAACTGCTCACCAATCTCCGCAGCGAAAACAACATGCTCGATCAAATGCGCCGCATGACCCAGTCCGAACTGGAGCGCGCCGCAGGCCGCATTGGCGATATCACCATCGAAGGCACCAAGCTGCCGCCCCAGCTCGATACCGTGCTCAAACGCTTCGCCGACGAACACCCCACCGAGGTCGTGTACGACCCGCGCCTAGGTACGGTCAAGTGGAAGGCGGACCTGCTCTTCCCGCTCGGAAGCGACGTGGTGAAAGATACGTCGATGGACGGGCTGCGCGGCTTCACCGATATCCTCAAGTCCGCCGCCGCTGCCGGTTTCGAGGTCATTGTCGTCGGCCACACCGACACCGTACCCATCCAGAAGCCCGAGACCCGGGCCAAGCACCCCACCAACTGGCACCTGTCGGCGCACCGCGCCATTGCGGTCGGTAACGTCCTTCAGAAGTTCGGTTACCCGGCGCAGCGCATCGGCGTCATGGGCTGTTCCGAGTTCCGACCGGTGGCCGACAACGGGTCCGAGTCCGGCAAGTCGCAGAACCGCCGCGTGGAAATCTACCTGGTTCCCACCGGTTCCATCGTCGCCGCCGTTGCCGATTCGAGGACCACCGTGGGCAGTGCGGGCGTTGTGGCATCCCCCACGATGGCGGTTCCGTAGAACCGCTCTGCGAACATGTGGTAGGGCTCCCGATCCGGTTGCGCACCGCCTGATCGCCGATGCCCAAGGCAAGCTCGCTCGTTGGCGGACAACCGCCTGGCGGCTGCGGCGTCGCTGCGGGTCAGTTCAATCGGGTCGCCGGGCGGGGATTCAGACAGCGTTGATGGTGCGTCGCCGTTGCCGTTTGGTCAAACCTCCCGGACCATTGCCGTACCGGGGGGCGGGCCGAATCCGGGGATGCCCTCTCTTTTTCTTCCCACAGACAGGTGCCCGCCGCGGCGTTGGCTTCTATACTCTGCGAGAGTCATGCGGACGGTGGCTGCTGAGGCCGGCTTTGAGAACAGGCCCGCCAAAGGCCCGTGCTCCGCATCAGTGACCGGCCGAGGGGCGCGTTCGGACCGTCCCGATCGTCGTTCGGCCCAGGCAAGTCGGTTGATTGGCACGGAATTTGCTAGGCAAACCGGCATCGATAGGTCATCGGGGCCGGTATCGATATTGATCCGTTGGAAAGGCCGAATTCGATGGAATCCGCAGCCAATCGGGGCAGCACCTTCACCACCACTTCGCAAATCCATCCGGGCCGGTGGGTCCTGAACCTGTTCAGCAGCATCTGGTTCGGGGTCATCCTGGCGTTCCTTCTTTTCGTGTACTGCTCCATTGGCAGCGCGTTGCCGACCGTTCGGCAGCACGAATGGCTGGAGATGACCGAGTTTGAGTGGTTCCACTGGTGGCCCTTCAATCTCATCGTCTTGCTTTTCACGGCGACGATGGTGGTGGTCACCGTGCGGCGGATTCCCCTGCGGTCGATCAACGCCGGGGTGTGGATGATCCACGCCGGAATCGTCGTGCTGGTGCTGGGCAGTTACGTCTACTTCACGGCCAAGGTCGAGGGCGATGCTCCGGTGTACCGGCGGCACGTTCGCATCGAAGTGCCGGGGCAGGATCGTCCACAAGGACTGGTGGCGATGCCCGGCAATGAGACCCGCGTGGCCGTCGGGCCGGACGTTTGGCGCTTCCGTGTGCAGAGCACGCATGCCGCCTGGCCGATTCTTTCGGAGGAGCATCAGGGCGAGACGGCCTATTCGGTGAACGTGTTGGTGACACCGCCCAGCGGCGAGTCATTCATCCGCCAGCTCCTCGCCGGGTATGAGCAATACACCGAGGACGTGCTCCCCGGGCAGGGTCGAGCGGTCAAGTCGACCGGGAAGCGGCTGGTCAACGAGGATATCAAGCTCTCGCTCGACTACGAACCGCAGACGTACTTTCACGTGATGGACACCTGGGCGCTGTACGTGCGCCGCGTGGGCGAAACCGAGTGGGTGGAGCGTCCGATCCGCGGGCTGCCGCGTTACAACGACCATGTGCCCACGCGCGACCTGGTGTTTTCCGAGCCGAACCCCCCGCTGCGTTTGCGCTCGCTCGATGTGCCGGTGCCCCCCGCCGGCGCGCACGACCCGCTGGCCGGGGCCAATGTCCACATCACCAGCTACCTCCGCTTCGCCCACATGGAGCGCCGCTGGCGCGAGGGCGGCGATCGGCTCAATCCGGTCATCAGTGTCAGCCTGGTGGCGCCCGGATCGCGCGACGAGAAGTTCGAGCTGGCTGCCCTGGACCGCACGCACAACGTCACCGACAACGGACTGGTGCAGTTCACCTGGCTGGAGAGCGCCGCGGCGCTCGACACACTGCCCACCAACGCCAGCCCGATGCTTTCGATCGCGGTGCCCGACACGGGTCTGGAGAAGCAAGTCGTACTCAACAACCAGACCGTGGTGGGGCGCGAAGGCGCCTTCACCGAGTTGGAAGGCACCGACTTCGCCTATCGGGTCATTACCCTGCAAGACAACCTGGTGCTGCCGGGACGCACGCGCCCGGTGTCGATCGCCATGGTCGAAATTCGCACGCCGGAGAAGACCTTTCGCCGCTGGGTGGCGGATACGCCTGAGTTGACGCGCGACATTCACGGGGAGGGCGCCGACCCCCACGCGCTCGACACGCAGGACCCCGATGCACGGATCCGCATGACCTATCGCCCGCAAACGGCGCCGCTGATCTTCGCGGCGTATCCGGGCGGGCTGCACCTGGTGTTCAACAGTCCGGACGGGCGGATGCTCAGCCAGCCGGTGGCCGTGGGGGAGATCGTGCCGGTCGTGGCCGGGCTGGGCGTGCGGGTCGACGGGCTGTGGGCCAACGCCGTGTCGGAGATGCGGCCCTACGTGGTTCCGCCGGAGCGGCGGCAGCGCGATGCGCGCGAGACGTTCTCGATGATTCGGCTGGAAGTGGACACTGGCGGCGAATTGCAGACGCAATGGGTGCCGTTCAACAGCTATGCGCTGCCCAATGAGCAATACGCCTATTCCGGGCGCTTCGCCTATTCGCCCATTCCGTTTCGAACTGCGAACGGGCAGCGTGTGGAAGTGGTCTTCTCGCGTGAGCGCCGCCCGCTGCCGGCGCCGATTGCGCTGGACGATTTCGCGCTCGATACCCACCTCGGCGGGTACACAGGCGCAGCGCTGACCATTCGCAACTACATCAGCCATTTGCGCTTCTGGGACAACGGGCAGTGGACCCAGCCGGTGGCGATTGCGGTGAACAACCCCACGGAGTTCGGCGGCTTCTGGTACTTCCAGTCGATGTGGGATCGACCGCTGAGCAGCGACCCGGGCGGCGGCATGAACTACACCGGGCTGGGTGTGGGCAACCGCGAGGGCGTATATGTGCAGCTTTTCGGCTGCTGCCTGGCAACGGCGGGCATGATCTTCGCCTTCTATGTGAAGCCGCTGATGAAGCGCCGCCGATCGAGCATGCAGCGCGCGCGGATCAGCGGCGAGGAATCCGTCGAGACTTCCGCGTCGGGTCTGCGTTCCCTGGGCCGGCCGGTGACGGTGTAGCGGGCGGATGTCGCCGGTTTCCCCGTGCGAATTCTCAGTCCGACCTGCAATCGGCGGGGTGCGCGCATTCTTGCGACCGCAGAATGATGGGTTCGTTTTCGCATTTCTTTGATTAGACGGCTTTACGATTAAGTGTAGCGTTCTTCCCCCCTTGCCAAAAAGGGGGATCGAGGGGGGGTCGAGGCGATACACTTGCTCGTTAGATCCTCTGGTGCCGTATCATTGGCACTTCCCATGGCGCGGCGCACATGCGAGGCGAGCAGCCGCCGGGTCCGCCGGCAAGTTCCTCCGGAGATATCATCCCAGGCGCGCGCGGGAGGTGCGGCGCGAAGCGATCAGGGGGCAATGGGCGCAAACCTGTTTCGCGCGAAACAGGTTTGCGCAAAGTTGTTTCACG
>CAZMVD010000022.1:0-42295 GCA_964569425.1 uncultured Phycisphaeraceae bacterium | reverse complement strand
GTCGCGCACGGCGCGCTTGAGCTGCTTGCTCGTCAGCCTCGCGTCGAGCACGTATCGGTCCTTCGGTGCGAGCCACGAATCGGCCCTGCGCGTCGACGATGATGTACGTGGGTGTGCCAAACACTTCGAAGCGATTGGCCAGTTCGCGTTCGTGGGCGACATCGATCCGCAGAGGGACGAAATCGCCGAGCGCCGTTTGCACCGCAGAACTGCGGAGCACCGAACGGTGCATGATCTCACAAGGAGGGCAGCCGTTCATGTAAAAATCGATCATGACGTGCCGACCGGCGGCCTGGGCCTCGCGCAGCGCTGTGGTCCAATCCGCGGTCCACTCCTGGGGCGGGGCAGACTTGCTGGAGGCGAAGTAATAAAGAGCCATGGTTGCCACGGCGAGCAAGGCGAGCGCCGGGAGATGATGACGTGTGGGCGCAGGTTGCGGCAGGGATTCGGACGTTTCGTTCATGGGTTCGAGGCATTCTCTGTCGCCGGCATCATCCCGCAGCGCAAACGCCGCTCCGAGCACTTATGGCATGACCGGCGTGCCCTCAGGTCTCCTGCTCGTCGGCGGCCGCAATTCCCTCTTCGCCGACGACTGCGCTGCGCACATCGCCGCCCTTGGTCAGGCGGAGTTGTAACGTCTTGCGCGTTCGCGAACAGGTCATGTGCACGGTGGTTTCCGGCATGTCGAACGAGTGCGACCCGCCGCACGCCGGGCAGTCAAAACGAACCAGCATTCCCCACCCTCTCTCTCCGAGCGGATACCACGAATCATCCGCGGCTACCGCAAGAATACGTAAGTAACAACGATGAAGACCGGCGCCAATATTCCCACGCTGTACACCATGAAACCGAAGAAGCTGGGCATTCGGATACCAGACTGTTCGGCAATGCTCTTGACCATGAAATTCGGACCGTTGCCGATGTAGGTCATGGCGCCCATGAACACCGCGCCCAGGGAAATGGCCACCAGCAGGTCCTGGCGGATGAAGTTGCCGTCGACGAGCTGGAAAACGCCGGGGCCGGCCTCATGGGTCATCGCGTTGGCGATCTGGAAGAACACCAGGTACGTCGGCGCGTTGTCCAGGAAGCTCGATAACGCCCCGGTGACCCAGAAGAACTTCCACGGCTTATCGAGCACCTGCCCGATGGAATCTCCGCTGGCCTGGAGAATCTCCAGCGGTCCCTGCATACAGATGAAGATCCCGATGAACAGTGCGGCCACTTCGAGTATCGCGTGATAATTGAACTTGTTGGCACTGCGCACCCCCGCAGGTGTCATCAGAAGCGACAGTCCGACCAGGGCGAACATCAGCAGCTCGCGCAGGTACGGAAACGCCTTCATGCCGACGAGCGGCAGCGGCTCTCCGGGTTTGACCAGCCCGACGCACAGGACAACGCCGATCAGGAACACGAGGTTGAGGCCGCCCTTCATGGTCAAGGGCGACTTGCGGGTCTCATCGCGGGCGATGTCCCTGACTTGCTCGTGGCGGTAGGCGATGGTATCCCAGACGTAGTAAACGACCAACAAAACAACGCACAAGACCGCCCATTCCTTCCAGAGGTGCAGTGTCCACAGGAAAGGAACGCCCTTCAAGTAACCGAGAAACAGCGGTGGATCACCGATGGGCAGCAAACACCCACCGATGTTGCTGACCAGAAAGATAAAGAAAATAACCGTGTGCTTGACGTGCTTGCGCTCGGCGTTGGTCTGAAGCAGCGGGCGAATCAGCAACATGCTCGCACCGGTGGTCCCCACGAAGCTGGCGATCAAGGCACCGACGGCGAGGAACGCCGTATTCGTAGCGGGGTGGGCGGCCAGATCGCCGCGCAGCGAAATGCCGCCGCTGATCACGTAGAGCGCGAACAACAGCACGATGAACGGAATGTACTCATCGAGAATCGCGTGTTCGAGCACCTTGACGACCTTTACGGCGCCGAACGCGGCCTCGTAATACAACAGCGTGACCGCAGCAAAACAAACCGAAACCACCAGGCGGTGCTTGTTGCTTTCCCACCAGTGGGCGATCGACGGAACCAGCGGAAACACCGCAATGCACAGCAGGATGCCCGCGAACGGAAGGATCGAAATCAGGCCCGGGGCGTGCGCATGGGCATCGTGGCCGTGTCCAACCGGCGCGTGCGGCGTGGTGAAGGAATGATGCATCAGCAACGCCAGCGCGAGCGCCGCCAGGGCCATCGAAACCCATTGAAGGGTCGAAATCTTATGTTCGTCATGCCCGTGCGCATGTCCCATGGCCAGGTTGATTTCCGTCATAGTCGTCTCCGCCCGGAATCGGTATCGAGAACCGCTGACAATCGCGGATCGATGACCGTTCCCAACGTTCGAGACGACAACTGTTTCCGACAGCTTCTGGCGAAGCCGAAACGTCGTCGGATCGCCTTACGCGGGATCGGCACCGATTCTTCGCTGCTATCGGCAATCCCACGAAGCGTGTTCTTGTAACCGAGCGGTGAACCGGTCATCCGCGCCGAAGACCGGCCACCTGCTCCTGGTGCGGGATCATGTCCGAAAACCAGGGAAGCGTCTACCGCAACCGACTGCGGAGTTTTCTGAGACGATACGTGTCAGCCTCACCGCAGTTACGGTGCGGCACAATCTCGGACCATGGGCCATCTGGGGCAGCCGAAGACAAACTTGAAAAGCGGGGACCGGCTCTGCTCGGTACGTTGAAAAAACTTGGTCGACGCCAGGTTTGTAGCCCCGAGGGTCGCGACGCGCAATTGTCACTCCTGCGACTGAAGCGTAACCCTTCCCCAAAAAGAAAGCACCGCTCGCCCGAAGGCGAAACGGTGCTTTCCGGAGGGGAAAGAAGCCTGGTACTTCTATCTGGCTATCGGCAACCTCCGGTATAATCCTAAGCCGCTACCGGCCTCCGCCATGCCGCCGGGCATAGCGGTTCAGCCCAACACCATTAACTATCGACCGAAAGCACCCCAATCCTTTGATTCGTCAACATTATATTCTACGAACCTCAGGACCGCCAAGTGCACGGCATCAGTTATTTTACCGGACAGATTCCCGATTTCAACACTTGGAAAATCCGCATGCGTCACAAGCGACACAACCTTCGCTAAACCGCAAAGGACTTTGGCAATCTGGGCAAATTACCTTGTACTGTGTCTGTTGCCACTGAATTCCGCGTGCTTCCAGTCGAGACGGGACCTTAACCGCCACCCGTTCTCCCTTCGGCAGCTCGACCGCCGGAGCGACCGTCGCAGCGGAGCCATGGCCGTTCGGGCCCGAACCGCCTCCCTTGCCGTTGGCTCCATTGGTCCCGTTTCCGGGGGATTGGTGCGGCGCCTTTCGGCCGGTCACCTCGCCATCCGTCTCCCCGGTAAGCAAGGCGCGCAAGCCGTGCTCTTGCTTTGCCCGCAGGTAGCGCTTGAGGGCCCGCGCGAGCCCGTCACCAAGGCTCATGATCTTGCCCTCCTTGGTGCTCACCTGCAAACTCGAGCCGATCGAGTGGAGTTGGCGCACCACGTGATTGAGCGTTCCGCCGGCCCGAAGCCAGAGGCTGATCATGCGGCAGATCGCTTCCAGGTCACTGTTGGCAAGATCGCCGCCCTTTCCAAGCTGGGCGAACACTTCCATCTCGCGCCCGGTTCGCGGATCCAAGGTGATGTTGATGTGCATGTTGCCAAACGGCGTGAGCTGGCGAATTCGAATGCCACTCATGATTTCGGGCAACACAGCCGGTTCGAGCTCGCGCGGAACGGCAGCGCCCGACTCGGCATGGACGTCTTCGGCGTCCCCAGCGACGGATTTCTGATGGGTTTTGTCGCTGTTCTTGAGCGCCATGGGCTGGTGTTTTCGGCAGCCGTTGCGGTACACGGTCACGCCCTTGCAGCGCAACTCATACGCCATGCGGTAGATCTTTTCGACATCTTCCGCCGTTGCGGCTTCTGAGAAATTGATGGTCTTGGAAATGGAGGCATCGCAATGCCGCTGAAAGGCGGCCTGCATCTGCATGTGCCATTCCGGAGCGATGTCGTGTGCACACGCAAACACACGCTTCACGTCCCCCGGAACCTCGGAAAGATTGGCGAGGGTGCCATCCGTGGCAATGCGCTCCATCAGCCCCTCGCTATGGAAACCCCGTTCCCGTGCCACGGACTCAAAAATGGGGTTCATTTCGACCATGGGCGACTTGCCTTCATCCTGCCCGCGCAGGACATTGCGAAAGAAAGCCAAACTGTAAAGCGGTTCGATGCCGCCGGAGCAGCCCGCGATGATGCTGATGGTCCCGGTCGGAGCGACGGTGCTGCAAGTGGCATTGCGCATCGGTCGGCCGAACCGGGTGTCGTACAAGCTGCCTTTCCAATTGGGGAAGGAGCCCCGCTCGCGGGCCAGTTTCTCGCTGTAGTTATGCGACTCGTCGTCGACGAATTCCATGAAGCGCTCGCCCCAGGCGACACCCTCTTCACTGTTGTAGGCGACGCCGAGTTTGAACAAGGCGTCGGCAAAGCCCATGATGCCCAATCCGATCTTGCGATTGGCCTTGCAGACCTTGTCAATCTCGGGAAGCGGATACCGATTGGCATCGATGACGTTGTCCAGGAAACGGGTACTTTCGTGGACCGTGACACGCAGCGCATCCCAGTCCACTTCCGGTGAGCCGTCCCGGGCGACATGCACGAATTCCGCCAGATTGATGCTCCCCAGATTGCACGCTTCGTAAGGCAGCAACGGCTGTTCGCCGCAGGGGTTGGTTGCCTGGATGCTGCCCACGTGCGGCGTGGGGTTTGCCTCGTTGATGCGATCGATGAACACCACGCCGGGCTCCCCGGTTCGGTGGGCGTTGTGGATGATGATGTCCCAGAAATCCTGCCGCGAGTAAACTTCCACCACCCGGCCATCTGCGATGAGCCGAACAGCCGTGGCCGCCGCCCGGCCCTGGGGCATTGCAGCATCGGTTCGGGTTGAGAGCGCCTCGGCCGCCTCGGCCGGAATGAGCGATCGAATGTCGTACTCCCAAATCGCAAGGTCCTTGGGCATGTAGAAGCGCCGCCCATTCCGCGGATTGATCACCACGTGCGCCGCGCGCGGATCGGCCAAATAGGACTCCATCCACTCGTCGGTTACTTTGACGGAGATGTTGTAATTGGTGAATTGGCTCAGGTCTTCCTTGGCGTGAAGAAACTTGAGAATGTCGGGATGATGGATGTTCGTCATGCCCATGTTGGCGCCGCGACGGAACGCCCCCTGCTGGATCGCGTTGGTCGCCTCGCTGAAGGCACGCCAAAAAGAAATCGGACCGCTGGTGGTGCCGCCCGAACTGCTGATATAGTCACCGGTGGGGCGCAGCTCATCGAAAGCGAAGCCGGTTCCACCGCCGGCTTTCTGGATCAAGGCCGTGTGCTTGATGGAATCGAAGATACCCTCAATGCTGTCCGGCACAGGGAGCACGAAGCACGCGCTCAACATGCCCATTTCGCGCCCCGCGTTCATCAGCGTCGGGCTGTTGGGCATGAACCGCCGGGAAACCATCAGAGAGTAAAACCGATCCTCCCACTCGCTGCGGTTGCCGGGGTCGGGGCTGAAGACCAATTCTGCGTCGGCAATGGCACCCGCCACGCGACGGAACAGGTCTGCCGGCGACTCCGTGCACCGACCGCGCTCGTCCTTCTTCAAATACCGCGCCCGAAGGACTCGCACTGCGTTTTCTGAGAGCCCTAGCGTCGGCTCCTGGGCGTCGTCCGTTACGCTCAGTTGCTGGTCCTTGATCACCGCCTGCGACATGAACTTACGCCTCCACCGGTCTCTTTTCAGAGCTTGCTTGCGTTACTTACCGCCAAAAACCGCCAGCGCAACCACAACCACCCGAAGATCCATTGCGGCGACCTCGCCATCGCACTTCGACTTATCTACTCGGCCCATGCTTCAAATACCACGTCATCGCGGTTACTATCGGACCTGAAGGGTATCGATTCACTGCACGTTTTCCTCTGCGTGAACCTAATATTACCCCATGGATTGGACACCGTCAAGGAAAATCACCCATATATTGTGTGGATAGCTGCAAGGCTGTGGACAAAAAAAGCGCATCGACCTCAAGTTATTGCCGTTCCGCAGGTTACGCTCACGCTACAAGTTATTTCAACAAACGATTAACAGTGAATTTGGTCAGGAATCTCAAAAAAAATCTTAACCGATCCGTTACGAATTGCCCGCGGTACTCAGTTGGAAGGGCCGTCATCGGGGCTTGATTCAGAGGCACCGCTTCAAGTCCGGGCACGAATCTGATAGGCGGAATCGTCAAGGATCGAGTATGGTCGGTTGAAGTTCGAGTCGGTCAGAGCCTCTGTCCCGCTCGAAAACCGGAGGAACCAGCCGAAATGAACGTGGTGGTGAAATCGATGTCGGTGCCGGCCCCTTTTTCGCTTAAGGCCTCGGTGCTATGCCACGGATGGCACGAGTGCGCACCGATGAGCTGGTGCGAAGGCGGCAAGTGCTTTCAACTGATAGACCGCGCCGGAGATCGAGCGTGCCGTGTATCGGTCGTACAGAATGATGACGCCGGGAATGGTTTGGCGACGCTGCGCGTCACGATTGAAACGGACACAACCAGCGATCAGGAAGTGTCGCGTGTCCTGCGAAACCTTCGGTGCGTACTGGGGCTCGACCGGGACCTGTCTGCGTTCTACCTGATGTGCGAGTCGGAACCGGCGCTGCGACTTGTGCCGCAACTCGGCACTGGCCGGGGGCTGCGGTCGGCCTCGATGACGGAGAACATCGTCAAAGCCCTGATGTGCACCAACGTCAACTGGACCCAGGCGGTGAAGATGATCAACCGTCTGGGACAGCTCGGCCCGCCGCTGCGACACTTTGCCAACCTGAACGCCTGGCCGACGCCGCGCGAGATTCTCCGCGCCGGCGAACGCTATCTGCTGGATGTATGTCGAGTGGGGTACCGGGCCGATTCGATCCTGCAATTCTGCCGCGCGGTTTGCGAGGGCCGATTTTCGCCCGAACGACTAGACGCCATGGCCGCTGATCCGTCGGTCAGCAGCGACGACATTCTGAAGACGTTGCGCGGCATCCGCGGCATCGGCCCGTCGAGCGCGCACTATCTCTTGAGCTTTCTGGGGCGTCATGACCGGCTGTCCATAGACAGTGCCACGATCGCCCACGTAGCACGAACGCACTTTGACGGACGGCGGCCGACGCTCAAACAGATCGAAGCCACTTACGCCCGTTTTGGCTGCTGGAAGAACCTGGCGTGGTGGTACGAGCATTGGCTGACCTGGGACACCGCCCGAACCATCGTGCGGGAAGCGGGACTGGCCGGCGAAGCGTCCGCGCATCCTGCCGCACGCGCGTCCGGCGCGCGCCGCCGCCCACCGGGCGCTGCGCGCCGGATGATCAAACGCGCGTCCTGATCGATGGTGGCGCGTATCATCGACGCACCGGGACGATCGATTCCCGGGTTTGCGCGCCACAGTCGCCGAAGCGCCGCAGGTATGTTGCGCGCGCTCGGATCCCGGGGCGAAATGGACGCAATCCAAGATCCAAGTCGCGATCATGGCACGTTGTGGCCGGTTTGCCTCGCCGGCGAATTGCCAGGGCGGACGGCACGCCATACAATGGTGTCGCCGGCAGCGGTGCTTCGGGCTATGCTGTTGCATATCAGACCTGGTTCAAGAGGTGTTGGCATGACGACTACTGATCCGATGACTTCGCGTGACACGAACTGCCTTACCGGCGATTCCATCAAGGCGGCCTTGTTTCAACTCGAAGCGCTGCTCAACCAGACCGACGTGACGGCAGCATCGCCGAAACACTATGCCGCGTTGGGAGAAATCCTGCGGCGGCTCCACGCCCGCGTGCGACTTCACCATGCCGAAAGTCAGCTTTCGACCGGGGAAAGTACGGCGCCGATCCCGCCCGAATGGCTGGATGAACTCAAGCGGCTGAGCGAAGAACACTCATGCATCCTGGGGATGTGCGATCGCATCGTTCGCTGTATCGATTCGATGGCCGACCGCCCCGTGGAAGATCGGGACGTGTGTATCGCGCGCATTCGGGAGCTGGTTGCGGTCCTGCGCCGCCACGAATGTGAAGAAGACCGCCTGTTTACCCTGGCGATGTGGCGCGACACCGGCGGCGAATCGTAGTGAGGCGGTCGTCGGTTTCCGGTCAGCCGTCGAAGCGCACCGGAGCGCGAGGGCGGTCAATCTTGAACCAGTGCATGCAGTGTCGCGATCTGAAGGTCCGCAAGGCGGTCGACGACCAGATCCGCATTCGGGAAAGCCTGGCGCGGGTGATAGGTGCAAATCGCCACGGGGCGAGTCCCCGCGGCGCGGGCGGCCTCGATACCGACGGGCGCATCCTCTATCACGACACAGCGCGCGGGCGACAGGCTAAGGCGTGTACAGGCCATCGTGAACACCTGTGGATCGGGCTTTCCGCGGGTTACGTCGGCCGCGCAAACGATCGCCGAAACCGAATCTCGAACACCGAGTGCCTCCAGCACCAATTCGATGTTCGCGAGAGGACCAGACGAACCGACGGCCAGTTGTGCGCCGGCGCTGTGCAGAGCGCGCATCAAACCGGATGCGCCGGGCATCAACGGAGGGTCGGCGCGCACCAGGTTTCGATAAATTTCTTCTTTGCGGTCGGCCAATTGCATCATTCGATCGGGCGAAACAGCGCCGAATAACAGGGGAATAATATCCTGGTTGTGTCGTCCGAAGGTAGCGGCGAATTGCTGCGGCGTGAGCCGGCCGCCCTGCTCCACCGCCAGCAGTTGCCAGCTTTTCAGGTGCGGCGCGGCGGAGTCGATCAGCACACCGTCCATGTCGAAGATGACGCCGATACCATTTCCCTGCTTCATGGCCGGCAAGGTGTAGACGAAGCTAGCGCATTGCTCAAGGGGGTGGAACGGCTACCCCGGCGAGAAACGGTCACGCCTGTTCCAGCGCGGCCCGAAGATCGTCGATGATGTCGTGCCAGTCCTCGAGCCCGACGCTGAGGCGGATGCCGCCGGGCACCAGTCCGCGGGCGCGTTTGTCGGCATCGGGAATCGCGGAGTGGGTCATCGAGTAGGGCGCTTCGATGAGCGTCTTGATCTGGCCGAGTGACACCGCCAGCGTCAGGGTGTAGGCATTCTGCGCCGCCCAGTCGATGACGCGCTCAGCGGGCCGCCCCTTTCCTTCGGGGTCGTGCAAAACGAAGTACATCATCGATCCGGGAGCGAACTTGCCGTGGTCGTCGCGCATCTGCTTGCGCGCCAGTGCGTACTGCGGGAAGGATTCGAGACCGGGATAGCGTACCGCCTCGACCTTGGGGTGCTCTTCGAGAAACCGGGCGATGTGCATGGCCGACTTCTGGTAGTTGGACATGCGCGCGGCCAAGGTGGGCAGTCCGTAGACCAGCGGCGGCCAGGCGTTCTTGGGCGACAACGCGCCGCCGAAGTCCTTTCGATAGAGAATCAAATCGTGGTACAGGGTGCGGGGTCCGATGATGGCCCCACCGACGTCGGTGCCGAAGCCGCCGATGGCCTTGGTCAGCGACTGGCAGACCAGATCGGCACCGAGCTGGAGGGGGCGCTGGCAGTAGGGGGTGGCGAAGGTGTTGTCGACGACAGAGTACAGGCGCTGCGCCGGTTCGCGCTGCGCGTTGACCTCGTTGACGACGCGGCTGACGGTTTCGATGTCGATGAGGGTCATGTCGGGATTGACGGGGGTTTCGTAGTAGACCACCCGCGTTTTCGGGGTGATCGCGGCGCGCAGCGCCGCGGCGTCGGACATGTCCACCAACGAATAGTGGATTCCGTACCGCGGCAGCCAGTTGGTCACCAACGAATAGGTGCAGCCGTAGAGCACCTTGTGGGCGACGACATGGTCACCCGACTTGCAAAGCGCGGTGATGGCTGCGGAAATCGCGGCCATGCCCGACGCGAAGCACAGGGCCATCTCGCCGACCTCGGCGGCGGCGAGGTTGTCCTCGAGCATAGCGCCCGTGGGCTCGCCAAGGCGGTCGTAGATGAAGATAAACGGGTGGTCGTCGTCCGCACCGCGTTCATTTGCGAATTCCTCAAACCCCTGGGCGCCGCGGCGAACGGAATCGAGGCGAAACGTGGCGCTGGCGGTCATGGGCGGAACGACGTGGTGGTCGTAGTCCCAATGGTACGAATGACTGTGTCCGTGGATGAGCCGGCTGCGCATGCGCCGCCGGGCTTCCTGCCCGATGGCGTTGGTGAGGTCTTCCTTCATGGCCTGCCCCTTTCGATTTGATCGTCGGTCTATTCTACGTGCATCAGACGCACATGAGTCCCTCTAGCAATTCTCGTGCCAAGCCAAAGTGGTTAGTCCCGAGCCATCCAGCATCTTGGCACCCCGTTTCGTAACGGGGTAGGTAGACAACTTTGAAACCGCTGGACTTTCGAAAAAGTGTCACGCGAACAATGAGACTTACAGTAAACAAGAATTTTTTTCGGAGTCGAGACCCTCGGGTTCTTAGGCCGTAACGCGAATTTGCATGGATGGAATCGAGTGCTGCACGGTCGCCTATCGACGTTATGATCCCCGGATGCGCGCAGGATCGATTTACGGGCTGGCCATAGAAACCTCTTCCGCGCTGGGAAGTGTGGCATTGGGGCAAGACGACCGGATACTTGCCGCCCGGACCTTGAGCGGACCGCGACGTCACGCGTCAGAATTCGTGAGCACGCTCGCGGCATTGTGTGCAGCACAAGAAGTGCGGGCAGTCGGCCTGCACGAAGTCTACGTCTCGGCGGGCCCGGGGAGCTTCACGGGACTGCGACTGGGGATCACGGTCGCGCGGATGCTGGCATTCGCCGGCGACGCAAGAATGGTGGCCGTGCCCACGCTAGAGGTCATCGCGCAGAACGCGATGGGGGCGGATCCCGTTCCTGCCCAGGTGGTGGTCGTGCTGGACGCCAAACGCTCGCGTATCTTCGGGGGGTTGTTTCAACGGAACGGAATGGTTTACGAAGCGGTCGCAGAACCAGCAGAAGTTGAGCCGTACACGTATCTTTCGGCGCAAGCACCAGGTTGCGCCGTACTGGGCGAAGGGGTGGCTTACCACCGCCCGGCGGTGGAGCGGTCGGGACTTAGAATCCTCCCGGAATCGCTCTGGCCTCCCCGCGTTGATGTCCTGTATCGGTTGGGGCACGCGAAGGCGCGGGCGGGTCAGTTCGAGCAGCCGCGTTCTCTGATCCCCGTCTATATCCGCCCGCCCGAGGCGGAAGAGAAATTTGCACTTCGTCGAAGCCCAAAGTAACGGGTTCATCTGAAGCCTGTACCTTCGGGCGCCGGTAGAATGAAGCACCATGGCCGTAGAACCCGGCAACAGACAGAATCGAGGAGCATCGTGTGCCGCGGTCTTGATGGCGATATTCGGCGTCGTGGCGGGCTGGGGCATTCTATGGGTTGCCAAGCCATACCCTGTCGCCGACGAGGCCGGACAGCATCTTCCGGTGATCAAGCGGTTCTTCGGAAATGACTGGCGGTTGCCGGAGCACCTGCCGATGCCGCCGACCTACCACGCTGCGGCAACGGTGGTGGCCAAGACCTTTGGTGCGACCCTGCCGGTGCTCCGCGGGTTCAACGCAGCACTGGGTGTGTTGGCGATTCTGTTTTTTGCCCTGCTGACGCGGCATCGGCTCATGGCTGCGCCGAATGACGCGCTATGGCACTTCGCGTGGTTGCCGATCCTCTTTCCGTTCTGGTCGCTGGTATACACCGAGTCGATGGCGATCTTCTTTTTGACCGGGGGATTGCTGCTGCACGTCCTGGGTAGGCGTTGGTCGGCCGCGGGAATGATGTTCTTGGCTTGTGCGGTGCGGCAATCAAACGTGGTGTGGGCGTTGTTCCTGGCGGGATGGGCAATCTTGGAACGATCAGGTGATGGCCCGTGGTCGCGCCGCCGCTGGTGGACCGCCCTCGGGGGCTACGGACTTGTCGTTCTGTTGGCCGCGGGGCTGTTCGCCTGGCACGGCCGGCTGACGGTGGCGCCGGTCGAAGCGAACCGGTTGCGCTTCAATGTGGCACAGTGGTATTCCTTCGCGCTGTTCGTGATTCTGCTGTGGGCTCCTCTATGGGTGCTGCGTTTCCGTGAGGACGCTGGTGCGCTGCGGCAATGGGTCGGGGGTCGGCCGGGGCTGGTGGTGGCATTGATCGTCGGCTTCGGTCTGGCGGTCGCCGCGTTGACGTTGGCGTTTGACAATCCGCATCCTTGGAATCGGGATCCGCGTTTTGTCCGCAATTGGGCGCTGATCGCGATGGACGAGCATTTCAGCGCGCGGCTTGGCGCTGCCTGTCTGATCCTGGTGGCAGGGGCCAGCGCGGCACGGTTGACATGGTGCGCTGCCAACCGGCGGGATATGGCGCTGGTCTGGGGATGCTCAACGCTGTACCTCCTGCCGCACTCACTGGTAGACCCGCGCTATTATATTGTTCCGATGGTACTGCTGAACCTGCTGGCCGACCACGGGCACCGGGCAGCGCGGGCGCTGGCGGTTTGGTACGGGCTGTTGAGCGTGGGAGCCACTTTGTACATCGTGCTGATGGGCGACGCGACGGGTGGAATCTGGTAGGAAGCGCCGTTCGGGAGGCGCCCCGGCTTGCGGCGCGTGGCTGAACAGTTAAGCGGGAAGCCGCGTGTCTGACAGGCGCTTGAAGCAGGGAGAATATGGTGTCGGGATCCATCTGGTTTGATGTGCGCGGGAAATGGGCGACATTCGCAGGTGGACCTTTCGGATACTCGTCACGCTGGGGAGATAGGGTATGAAGGCCGCGGAACTGTTCGTGAAGTGCCTGGAAAACGAGGGGACGCCGTTTGTCTTTGGTCTGCCGGGCGAGGAGAACATGGAAGTCCTCGACGCGCTGCTGGACAGCAAGTTGACTTTCGTCGCCACGCGGCACGAGCAAGGGGCGGCGTTCATGGCCGACGTTGTGGGTCGACTGACAGGCAAAGCCGCGGTGTGCCTGTCCACACTGGGCCCGGGGGCGACGAACCTGGTAACCGGCGTGGCCGACGCGAATATGGATCGAGCGCCGCTGGTAGCGGTCACGGGCCAGGCGGGAACGGATCGGCTGCACAAAGAGTCGCACCAGGTGATGGACCTTGTTCAGCTTTTTCGGCCCATGACCAAGTACAATGCCCAGGTCGTGCGAGCGCCGATCATCCCCGAGGTTGTGCGGAAGGCATTCAAGATAGCGCAAACGGAGAAGTTCGGCGCCACCCATATCGATCTGCCGGAAGACGTGGCCGAGGCCGAGGCCGAAGGAGAACCGCTCCCCGTGCAACAGCCGAAAGACCCCGAACCGTTGTCGAGCCAACTCCAGCGGGCGGCGGATGTGATCAACAGCGCACGGTTTCCGATCATTCTGGCGGGAAACGGAGTGATCCGCGGGAGGGCCTGGGAAGCGCTGCGCGGGTTTGTGGCCAAGACGCGGATTCCCTGCGCACACACGTTCATGGCCAAGGGCGTGTTGCCCTATACCGACGAGTTGTCACTATTGGCGGTGGGGCTGCAATCCAAGGACGTGGTCAATTGCGGGCTGGACCGGGCGGACGTGGTGGTGTGCGTCGGGTATGACCTGGTCGAATACCAGCCGGCAACGTGGAACCCGGATCGAAGCAAACGAGTCGTTCACATTGACCGATCGCCGGCGGAAGTCGATGCGCACTACACCGTGAAGGTCGGTATTGAGGCGGGCATCGGCCTGACGCTGGATGAACTGGCAGGAAAAATAACGCCGCGCGAAGAGAAGGCCGTTTGTTCGCTGCGCCGCGCGATCCTCGACGAGCTTTCCAACCTGTCGGAGGATCGCTCATTCCCGATGAAGCCGCAACGAATCGTGCACGAAATACGACAGGCGATGGGTCCGGCGGATATCGTGGTTTCCGACGTGGGCGCCCACAAACTGTGGATCGCGCGGATGTACCCGGCGTTGGAGCCGAACACTTGTATCATTTCCAACGGCTTTGCCAGCATGGGCATCGCCCTGCCCGGCGCCATCGCGGCCAAGTTGCTCTACCCCGATCGTCGGGTGCTGGCGGTGTGCGGCGACGGGGGATTCCTGATGAACTGCCAGGAGATGGAGACGGCGTTGCGTGTGGGCGCGGCGGTGGTGTGCCTGGTTTTTCATGACAACACACTTGGTTTGATTCGCTGGAAGCAGGAATTTCGGTTTGGGCGCCCGGCGTTTGTGCATTTCGGCAATCCGGACTTTGTTCAGCTTGCCCGAAGCTTCGGCTGGGATGGGGTGCGCGTGGAGGGCGCCGACGAGCTGTCGCCGGCGCTGGCTGGAGCGTTCGCCTCGTCACGCCCCACTCTGATCGATTGTCCGGTTGATTACGCGGAGAACCGCCGGCTGACCGAACGGCTTGGACAATTGGTGTGTCCCATTTAACACGGCGGCTGGCGCTCTGGTGAAACTGCGCGGCGCGCAAGCAATGGGAAGCGAACCGGTCGGAAGGCGGGAACAGGGCGACGATGGCTCGTAAGTCTTTCTGACGGAATGGGTTAGGTGAAGGTCCGCGAAGGCAACAGTGCCAGCGACAAGTCCTTGTCGCTCCAAAATGGGAGCCCCCCGGCCGCGCGGCGGGTCGGGATGGGCAGGCGCCTGTCACCGACATGCGGACCCGCCTCCGAATCGGTTGCAGAAAATGTGAATCCCCCAGTGGCCTCGGCGGCGGTTTTTCATTACCATGCGGCAGTGCCGCCCGGGCGGCGGCATGGTACATCTGGCCTCACGCTGCAAGGAGACGACGAAGGTGCAGAATACGAGTTTTCTGGAATCGCAAACGATCCTCCGCGCTCTGGAGTTTGCCCTGGCGAAGGGTGGATTCCGTGATAATGCCATGCAGAAGAAAACCGCGACTGGGTTGGTGCGGAAGATGAAGAGCACCCAATCGGTCAGTGGGCGGCATCAGCAATTGACTGCATTGCTGAGAAAGGGCGCAACCATCGACGCGATGATCGCGGCGACGGGCTCCTCGCGGCGTACGGTTTTTCGCTATCTTAATCACCTCGAAGAGGCGGGCGTAGACTTATCGCTGGATAACGGTCATTATCGCCTGAAGGGCTGAACGGGCGCGCACGCCCGTCCGGCAGCGCGCCATGACACCGCCGACGGGCGGATCGTGCGGTAATGTACGACCGGCAGCACCGCAGGTGAACGACAACCTGTCAGATTCAACACTTCCGAATCCGGGAATGGGCGGGTCTGCCGATCGAGCAGGCAGGCTCGCGGGGCCGCACAACAAGATGCCTGTACTTCCGATCGGGACTGCCTGGGCTCCCCTGGCGGCGCATGAACGTCTGGCGGTAACGGTGGTGGTCGTTGTCTGGGCGATACTGGCGCTGCCTCGAATCCCTCCGAGTATCTGTTTCAGCGACTGGGGAGATCTTCAACTCGCGGCCACAGTGCTGGGAATCTGCCATCCGCCGGGCTACCCCGGGTACGCGGCATTGGGTTGGCTGGCGACCTTGCCGCCCGGAGGGGATCCGGCATTTCTGGTTACATTGATGTGTCTGGCGTCCGGGCTGGCCGTTGCGGCGCTGGGTACGCTGATGCAGATACGCCTGGGAGTCAACGCGTGGTTGGCGGCGGCCATTATGGTGGCGTTGACCGCGTATCATCGGGTCTGGGCGGGAATACTCGCGCCGGAAGTGTACATGCCGTCATTGGCGCTGCTGGCCGGCGCGGCTTACCTGTTAACGCGCCATGCACGGACCTCCGGCCCGGTGAGTTTGTACCTGGCGGCATTGTTGTTCGGATTCGGCGCGGCCAATCGCACGCCGATTGTATTGTGTGCACCGTTTTTCTTCGCTGGCTGGTGGTTGGCGAACCGGCGCAGCGGCCGTGCCCGGAACAAGTCGATACGGCGTCTGGTCGGTCTTTGCGGAGCGGCAGCGCTGCCGGGGCTGTTCAGTCTGGGCTATCTGCTTTGGCGTGACCACCCCGCGACACCCTACAACTACATTGAACAATACAATCTGGATACCGGTATCCTGCCTGAAGCATCCGCGGGCTGGGCTGCCAAGTGGCAGCGCACGTTCTGGCTGATCTCCGGCAGTCAATTCACCGACATGCTGGGCACAACTTGGGAAGGTGCGCGCAGCAAGCTGCGCTGGCTGAGGCATGAACTCTTGCCCGACCCGTTTGTCACGCTCTGTTTGTTCCTTGGTACCGTCCTGTTTTCCGCGGCGGTGATTCGGCGGCGCTTTCCATTGGTTACCTGGACGCTCGCGGCACTCGCGTTGCTCGCTGTCGCCATACTGGGGCTGCTGGCGGGGTTTGGGCAGTCGGACGAAACTCTGACCTTGCTTTTCGGGCTTACGCCGCTACTGCGCATCGCTCAGGCAGCCTTGTTGGTCATGGTGACGACGGGAGCGGTAATGTGCATCCGCCGAGATGCCGTTGCGGGCGCCGTGCTGCTGGGGATGGGTGCGGCGTGTATCGTGTACGTTTGCGTTTATCGAATCTACGGAGACGCGGCGGATCTGCTGCCGTTGATGTATACCGTCGGCGTGTTCGGCGGCGTAGTTTTGTCGTTGCTGGTGCCGCGAGCAGCCACCGCGCGGCGGCAGGCGGCTGCTGTGTTGATTCTGGCGGCGGTGGTGGTCATCACGTTTCTCCATACCCCCTACCGCTATGATACGGCGGCGGAAGCGGATGCAACGCAGTTCCTTCGGGAGGCGGACATCGCTTCCTTGCCGCAGGATGCGGTCATACTCACGAGCTGGCCGCATGCGCCGCCGCTGTGGTACGCCAAGCACGTATTGACGCCCCGTGCAGATTTGATGGTCATCAACGCTTCGGAGACCGAATGGCAGCGGTTGACGGCGAATCTGCTTCACCGGCCGATCTTCGGCACCTACCGAAATGAAATGTGGAACCCGCCGGACGATTGGACTCCTTACCGCAATCTGTGGCGGCTGCAACCGAAGAGCGACGCGGCGCCGTGACTTGCCCAGGAGCCCCATCCGGGCTCGAACGTGCATGCCTGCATCCGCTCTCAACAAGACACGCGCTCGATCACCCGCGGCCTGAGATACACGAGCCAGGCATCGGCCACGGGGCGCCGGAACAGACGTTGCATGGCACTGGCGTAGAGCCGTACCTGCGGCCGGTAACGCTCCGTAGTCGCGATCACCTCTGCAGCGCCGATGTTGTCCGTTTTGAAGTCGATGATCTGCAGTGAATCAGGGTGCACGATCAATCCGTCGACAATACCGCGTACCAGGACGAAATCGTCCGTCGAGGGCTCGACGGTAGGATCAATAGACTGGGGTTGCTCTGCTGAAACATAAGGGAATTCGCGCCGGTAGGCGGGGCCCGCGGCTCGGATGGCCGCCGCCAACGGCGATTCCAGGAACCATTGGAGCGCCGTGTCATCGACCAACGCGAGTTCTTCTGACAACAGGATTCCCTCAGAGACCAGTCGTCCGAGTTCGTGGACGATTGCAGGAGATTGGGGGAGTACGGTGTAATCGAAATGTTGCAGGACGCGGTGCATGACAACGCCGCGGTGCAAGGCCAACTCCCGCGCCGGTGCCGCGGGTAGCGTGAAGTCCGAAGCGCGAGATGGATACTCAGAGGGCAAAGGGCGCTCATCGGGATTACGAGAGTCGTCCCACCCCCGCTTGAATTCGCTCGCACCGACGGCTGCGCGGACGGTGCCCGCCGCCGAATGGGGATCAACAAAGTCGATCCGCGCGATTACTTCCTCCACCTCCTTGTCGTCCGAAGCGACGGGCTCTTCCGGCGGCAGCGGACCGGCACGCGCCACCGTTCGCGGCAGTCCTTCGTTTTGCGAGGCAGGCTGAGGTACACGCCATGCCGCGATTTCGCCGGACCCGTGCGTGAACACCTCGATGAACGGAGTGCCCGCAAGCCCCGCCCCGTCGATTCGAACCTGATCCCGTGGCGCCGCGCCGAGTGCGGGAACCAACCACTCCAGGGCATGTGCGGCGGATGCAATGGCCAGGCGAGTCGGTGCGGCCGGGGAAGCACCGTCCGCCGAGTTCCGCAGGATGTCCCACGAGGGCACCGTTCCCAGCAGCATGAGTTTGTCACGTGCGCGGGTCATGGCCACGTACAGGATGCGTAGCTCTTCTTCGCGTGCGTTGCGTTCGATTTCGTCAGCGACGAGTCGATGCAGCACGGAGGGGTACTCGATCAGGCGATCCGGTTCGACGACGCGCAATCCGATTTTCGCTTCCCGTTCAAAGATGATCCGCCCGTTGCGGTCGCCCAGATGAAACGCGGTGCCCAACCCCGCGACGAACACGACCGGAAACTCGAGCCCCTTGCTCTGGTGTATGCTCATCACACGAACGACATCTTCGGACTCGGCGAGGACGGGGGCCGCGGCGAGATCACCGTCCTGCGACTTCAGTTGCTCGACGAAGCGCAGGAATCGGTGCAGTCCCTGGCGCCGAAACGACCCGAAAGTCCGTGCCAGCTGATGTAACTTGAGAAGGTTGGCGCGGCGCTGGGCGCCGTGCACCATTCCGCCCGCGCGGGCGAGCCAGCCCTCCTCAACGAACAGCGCCCAAAGCACGGCCGCCAGGGGGCGCGTGCGAACGGCGTGGCGGTAGCGATCCACGCGTGCCAGCACGGCGGACAGGCGCCGGCGAAGCGACTCACGGGAACCTCCATGGGCATAACGATATACGACGGCATGGAAAGGAACCTCCCGGTCGAACAAGCGGATTTCCACCAACTCGTCTTCCGTCAGACTCTCGCCGAACGACCCCGCGCGAAGCACTGCGGCCAGTGGAATGTCCTGTCGGCTATTGTCGAGAACCTGAAGGGCGGCCAACGCTTCTCGCACTTCCACGGCACCGAAGAGCGTCCCCCCCACTTCTGCGTACGCCGGGATGCCCATTCGCTGCAACATCGCGGCGATTCGCTCGGCGTTGACCTTCGCGGCGCGCAAGAGCACGACGACATCGCGGAAGGCAAGCGGCCTATCGAGAAGGCCATTCGCTTCGCCGGACATCAGTTCGCGGATCCGCGAAGCGATCAGAAAGCCCTCGCGTTCTATGGAGGACCAGAGGCGTGGATCATCACTGCCGAACGATGGCGCGGTTTCGTTCGACTCCGCCTCTGCAAGATGGTCCTCGTCCGGTTCCACACTTCCATCGGATTCCGATCCGAATTCCGGCATTGGGGGGCCATCGCTGCGCGACAGCCGCTCCAGCAAATGTACCTCCACCGGGTGCGTTCGGGCGCCCGGCGCGCAGGCGCGCCCCGTTCGAAGTATTGCCTCTTCGTCATACACGACCTCGCTGACGCCGGGGCGGAGCAGGGAAGCGAAGACGAGGTTGACGGCATCGAGTACCGCGGGGCGGCTGCGGAAATTTCGCTGCAACGAAATCGCCTTTCCGAAGGTTTCTCCCTCCGTCGCAATCCGGCGCAGGCGATTCACAAAAACGCGCGGTTCGGCCAGACGGAAGCGATAGATACTCTGCTTCACGTCGCCGACCGCGAACAGATTGCCCGGACGGTCCGCCGCCGCCTCGTGACTGGCCAGGCGGACGATGGCCTCCTGAAGGGGGCTGGTATCCTGGAACTCGTCGACCAGCACATGTGCAAACCGGGCGTGAAGGTCGCGGGCGACGGACGACGGGCGCGCGGGGTCACCGTTCTCCGCGAGCAGATGGAAAGCCAGTCGCTCGAGATCAGCGAAGTCAAGCACGTGGAGCTTGCGTTTTCGAGCGGTGTAGGCTTCATCGAACCGTTGGACCAGTTCTGCCAGGGTGCGGACGAAAGGCGCGACCCGGGCCAGCCCCTCGTGCCACTCGGCCACTGAAAAGGCGGAGAACCGCCCCTGGAGGCGCCGGCGGAAAAGTACTTTCTTGATTCCTGACCAGACCGCCGAAGCCCGTTGGCGAGCCTCTCTCGACTCATCGGGCGCATCGCGGGGCAGACGCGGGCCCGTGGCGCGACTCGGTTCATACTCGGCAATGCGCCGGCGCACCGCTTCGCACGCGGAAAGCAGCGACTTATCCCCACGCAGGAGCGAATCCGAATTCAAAAGCGGGAAGTCGGCGATCCAGCTTCTGAGCTGTTTAACATAATTGCGAACTTCTCCGGCAAAAAAGCCGCTCTCAGGAGCGCCCTGTTCCCATAGACCTGCGAGGCACTCGCCATGTTCAATTTGCCACTCGATCTCATGCCGCATTCGTTGATAGAGCCGAAGTACCGTTGCGGACGCCCCATCCTCTGCCGCGTGTATGGCCTCCTTCAACCACGCTCCGGGATCGGGCAACGAACCGAGGAAGTCGTGCAGGCGAAGCGCCTGTGCCACGATGTTCCGATCGTCGCCCAAGCCATACGTGTCGACCAAGCCTGCAAACCGCTGTGCCAGGGGCTCATGGACCGACCCGCAAGATTCGCCTTCGTGAACCTCGTCGGTGCCGCCGGCCGGGTGCGTGCCGAGGAGACCGCCCTCGGCGCGGGCGCCGGCATACAGCTCGTCGCACAGCGCGTCCATGGTCTCGCGCCGGAGCAGGTCAGCCTCATTGGCATCCATCACCGTGGCCGCGGGATCGATACCGGCTTCGTGAAAATGGCGACGGATCAACCCCAGGCAGAAAGCGTGGATGGTTGAAATCGCAGCGGAGTCGACCAGAGCAACCTGTTCGCGCAGGCGCAGGTCCTTGGTATTCGCGGCGGCGCGCCGCGACAGCGCCTCGACGATTCGGGAACGCATTTCCGCGGCGGCGGCCTCGGTGAACGTAAGCACCAGCAGTGCGTCCACGTCGCAGCGCTGTGCCGGCGCGATGTCACTCACCAGGTACGCGCAGCGCTCGGCGAGCACCGCCGTTTTTCCGGAACCGGCAGCCGCGGTCACCAGAACGCTGCAACCGACGGTTTCGACGGCGGCGCGCTGCTCGGGCGTGAATTCCAGTGCGCTCATGGTGATCGCGATTATAGCCCCCGGGCGGCGCGCGGCACACGCATACCGGAGGAGAAAGGCCGGGTATTGGGACCTTGAAGTTCAGGGGGAATTCCGGGGGTCCGCCGACCCAGCCTCCGCGACGCGTATCGTACGTTTGGGTCTGGAGGGGGACGAAGCACAGCGGATCGCGGGGTTAGGTCGGGGAGGAGGGGACGCTCCGGGGGGGGCGAACGAACTCCGACCGAAACCCCCGCGATCCACCTGGCCCTTGAGGACGTAGGGACCGCCGGGGTCCGCGGGGGAAACGAGCACCTATCCAAGGGGGGGAACGCCTGTGTTAGTCCGGGGGAAGAAATACGGCGGGCGCCGGTTCTGCGCGCTGGCAACGTTAGCGTCGCTGGTTCCAGGCTGTGGGGACTTCGGAGCCCTGCTGGGGGCCAGCGGTCCACGTACCACGTTGGGGCTCACGCCTATTCCGGGTTCGCCCGCCTTCCAGGAGTCGGCGGAAAACAACTTGTTTGAACGGGCGGACGTGGTTCGGGTCGGCACCGATCCAAAGATCATCGCTGGAAGCATCAGCACCGTCGGCGACGTGGATATCTTCGACATGGGGCCGGCGCAGGCCGGCGATCGACTGGTCGTACGCATGACCACCGATGCATCCTTGAATGCGGCCATCGCCCTGTTTGACGATACCGGAACTTCCATCCTGATCAACGACCATCGCAATGTCTATCTCGGCGTGCGTGAACCGTTCATTGACTATGTGTTCCGGCGCCCGTCGCAATCCTGTTACGTGGCGGTGGCAGCGACGCCGGGGAATCCGTCGTTCGGCGATTACGTCCTGAGTGCTTCTCGGTTCGCCAATGTGACGCCGCCGCCGCTCCGGCCGGATGCCATATTGCTCGTCTTCTCCGGGGCCGAGGCGGTCGCCATCGGCACACGGTCACCCATCGACGTTCCGGCATTCAATGCGGCGGATATCGACGCCGGGTACCGCAACCAGACCGAGCGCATGGTACGCGGAGTCGTCTCCCTCGTACGCGAGGACTTTGCCGGACTTGACGTCACAATTTTCTCCACGAGCGAGGGCGCTCAGTTCGACGGTGAGATGACGCGTGTGTTCTTTGGCGCGCATGATCCCGGTTTGCTCGGTGTGGCGGAGGGTGTCGATGAGTTCAACGCCACCCGGGCGCAGAATGCCATTGTGTTTACGAATACATTTCAGGTCTTCAGTCAGCTTAACCCGTCGGTGGAGCAGATGGCCCAGGCGATCGCTAACGTCGCAAGCCATGAGATTGGACATCTGCTGGGATTGGTGCACACCGCGGACCCCAATGGGATCATGGATGTGACCGCCAGCCTCAACCAACTGCTGACCGATCAGCATTTCCGCCACGAGCCAATCTACTCGATGGTGTTCCCCGTCGGTTTTCAGAATTCCGCGCAGTACCTGCTGGACGCCATCGGCGGTAACGCGGAACTGGTCCGCTTACAGGGCGCGTTGAAGGAACTGGAGCGACCGCGCCAGCGAAGTGTGGACGTTGGCCCGCCGGCGCGCGGCCATGCGATTTTCAGTTCTTGCGGTCTGGAAGATCATGCCGCAGGCGCAGAACACCGTCAGCCACCCCGTCCGGCTGTGTCGGAATGACGAAATCGGATGCACAATGCCGAGTATCACGACGTTCCCCGGCCTGAGGAGAGCAGGTATCCGCATCGGCCAGAAGTTGATCGGTCAATAGGGATACCGATAGGATGGGCTTGAGCCACGAATGGGGCGTACCCCACGTGGTCAACGGAACTTGCCCGAGCGATTTCGAGACCCATGGTGATGAACGGGAAAAAGACGTTTCGACGGATCAAACCTCTTCAGGCGATACCGGGATGTGCGCCTGTGGCGTTCGACCGATTAGCCGTGGCATGTTTGACTCTGGCATTGACAGCGGGCTGCCCCGCCCTCTCGCCACCCGCCTCGGGTGACGGCGATTTTGCCGGAGGTTGCACCACTTCTTCTTTTGCGGAGGACGGCAATTGCGACCCGTCCTTGAGCAGTCCCCTGGGAAAAACCGCCGGCGAACCGAACGATACCTTCGCGCAAGCGGTGGTGGCCGTTCTTGACGGCGAGGGCGTGGCGCGTTTGCGCGGATCAATCAGCCGCCGCGGAGACATGGACGTATTTCGACTGGGACCGGTCAGGGCTGGTGACCGGATCAGGGTGGATGCACGAACGCCGGGATCGGTGCTCGACGTGGCGGTAGGCATTTTCGACGATCAACATCGCCTGGTGTTTAATAACGATGATCGCACCAATTCCAACCTGGACGCTTTCGCTGAGTTTGTGGCGCGACGCGACGGAGACCCTTACTATCTTGTCGTCACGCATTCCGGTTTTGCGCGCAGCGGCGAATTCACCGGCGGCTACGTCGTGGAGGCCACGGTGACCGGTGGCCATCCGGTGCCCCCACCGGCACAGCAGATTCTTGTTCTGAACTTCGATGGAGGGACCGTGGACATACCCGGTGTTTCCCGAGGGGCGCTCAGTCCATTTGATGCGGGTCGGATCGATCCGGTATACGCAGACCAGACGGATACGCTGAAGTCGCTTATCCGCGGCGTCATCGAGCAGAACTTTGAACGATTCGACGTGATCATTCGAACCAGCGACGACCCACCGCTGCCCACCGGAACAGAATTCTCGACCATCCACTTTGGCGGCTTCAATGCCGGCGCATTCGGCATTGCTGAACAGGTAGACCTCTACAACGTCGATCGATGCGACGACGCCGTCATTTTCACCGAGTCGTTCGGGCTGGGTGTTTTCAGCTTCACGCCCACGACGGCCGAGATGGCCGTGGCCATTGGCAATGTCGCCGCCCACGAGGCGGGGCACGTGCTGGGGCTCAACCACGTAGACAATGATCTGGACCTGATGGATGACCGCTCGCCCGCGGACGCCTTCATCGAGGACCAGGAGTTCATGGAGTCGCCGTTGTCGAGCGACATCATGCCGATCGGCACGCAGGATGGGGTCCTGCTGCTGAATGACTCGGTGGGGCCGGCGTTGCCGGGGCGCCAGCGCCCCTGACGCACGCGGGGAGCCCACATCGGCCTAGCGCAGGGCCGGACAGCGCAGGTAGCGCGGCGGCGGGGGGTCAATGATGCACCGAACCGATGGGTGCTCGGGGGGGGAAGGGGTATGTCACCGCTGTATGCCGAATGCCCGAATTGCACGTTTCCCGTGGTGGTACCAGCCATTGAATTAAGCGTGGCGCGTTACTGCCGGCAATGCCGCCGGCTGTTTCTGCCGCAAAAGACAGCGCCGCGCCCCGAGGGACGGCGCGATCCGACCCGCCGCCGCCGCCAGCGGACCGCGGTGGATTCCCTGCTGCGCCGCCGCGCCCGAGACAGCGCGTGACAATAACTTGTCACCTGAAGTGCCGTCAGCTTGCGGATTGCAGCAGACCGACCACGATGCCTTCGGGATCGGCGAACATCGCGAAGTGACCGACATGGGGAATCGGCGTCTTGGTCACCAGCACCTTGGCGCCCAATTCAACGGCCTTATTCAGTGTGACGTCGATGTTCTCGACATTGAAATACACGTTCAGGCAGGGACTTGGCGCTTCGGCCGGCTTCTGAAAAATCCCGCCGTGCGGCTCGCTGCCGGGTCGAACCAGAGTATAACCCGGCATGGCCTTTTCATCGAATTGCCAATTGAAGACCTTGTCGTAGAACGCCCGGCATTTCGCCGGGTCGTTGGTCATGAACTCAAAATGACACAACGGGTTGGACATTCATTTCACTCCGGCAGAGAATCCGTCTCCCAGAAAGGCGGTAACCCTAGCTGCCATGCAGTCCATCGTCAACGTGATCCGGCGCGGTGCGCAGCGCGGCGCAATCCGCCGCATTGTGCCCCGGCATTCCACGGCAGTACATGAATGGCGGAGTGGGCGGGTAAGCCGAATTCTGTCCGGCCCATCGCGGTGAACGGTGCCGTGAGAACCGTAAACGTCTGAAACGTCTACGGATGACGCCGGCATCCGTCGCCACTTGGACCTCGGCGACCATTTGTCTGGGCCGACGGTCGCCCGCCGGCTCTAGCACCCTACCCGCAGCGCCGGAACACGTCCTTCCAAGACCGGCGGAGCCGGAATTGGTCGGCTAGTCGCATTCCCCGGACGGGCCGCCCGCGCTGCCTATTTGGGCTTGCTGGCGATGGGGTTTGCCCTGCCACGGCTGTCACCAACCGTGCGGTGCGCTCTTACCGCACCATTTCACCCTTGCCGGCTGGAGACTAGAGACCAGAAACTTGAAACTGGACACTGAACGAGCCCTCTTTGGGACCTTCGCAGCCTTTCGGAGAACCTGAACGACCCAAGTTCGATCTTCTAGTTTCTAGTTTCTGGTTTCTAGTCTCTAGTCTCCAGCTTAGGCGGTGTCATTTCTGTGGCACTTTCCCTCGGCTTGCGCCGGGTTGGCGTTACCAACCACCGTGCCCTGCCCAGTTCGGACTTTCCTCCCGGACTACCGCCCGCCGTTGCCGGCGCGCCGCCCGAGCGATCGCCTCCGCCCACTCCGCCGAGTGAATCATAGCCGGTCAACGAGGGCTCGTCGAATTGGGGATGGCGCAGGCGATTGAATGGCCCCCACGGCCTCCCAAGGTCGCGCGACACCGGGTCATGCCGTTTTGATCGCCGCCGCCGATTCAAGTCCAAACTGCCGGATGGCCAGCTCGCGGATCTTGAACTTCTGGACCTTGCCGGTCACGGTCATCGGGAACTCATCCACGACCATCCAGTACTTCGGGATTTTGTAATGCGCAATTCGGTTCTTGCACATCGCTCGGAACTCATCGGGCGTGGGCGGTTCGCGACCGGGCGGCAGATGGAGTTTCACGCACGCGAGCAATTCCTCGCCAAACTTCGCGTCGGGCACGCCGACAACCTGCGCATCGCTGATGATATCCAGGGTGTACAGAAACTCCTCGATCTCCCGTGGATAGAGATTCTCGCCCCCGCGGATGACCATGTCCTTGATGCGCCCGGTGATGTTGACGTATCCCTCGGCGTCCATAGCGCCAAGATCACCGGAGTGCAGCCAGCCGGCCGCATCGATGGCCTCGGCGGTGGCCTTGGCGTCATTGTCGTACCCGCGCATGACCATGTAGCCGCGGAAGCAAATCTCCCCATGCACCCCGCGCGGCAGGGTCTTGCCCGTCGCGGGGTCGACGATCTTCAGTTCCTGATGGGGCATGACGCGACCGATGGTGCTGGTGCGGCGTTCGAGCGTGTCATCGGGGCGTGTTGCCGTGGTGACTGGCGAAGCCTCCGTCTGACCGTAGGCGATGAGGATTTCTCGCAGGTGCATGCGTTCCACCACGCGGTGCATGAGCTCCACGGGACATGGAGCACCGGCCATGATGCCGGTGCGCAACGTGGACAGTTTGAATGAACCGAATTGGGGATGTTCGAGTTCGGCGATGAACATGGTCGGCACACCATGCAGGACTGTGCAACGTTCCTCCTGGACCGCTGCCAACGTCAATGCGGGGTCAAAGGCGGGGGCGGGGATCACGACAGTGGCACCGTGGGTGATCGCGCCGAGGTTTCCGATGACCATGCCGAAGCAGTGATAGAACGGTACGGGGATGCACACCCGGTCGCGGGGGGTGAGCTTCATGATCTCGCCCACCCAGAACCCGTTGTTGAGAATGTTGCTGTGCGTGAGCATCACGCCCTTGGGAAAGCCGGTGGTTCCCGAGGTGTACTGGATGTTGATGACGTCGTCGATATCGAGTTCGGCCTCACGCCGCGCCAGGATTTCATCCGGAAGTTCGTCGCCCAGCTCGGCAAAGGCACGGCGCGTGAACATGCCCGGATGCTGCTCGCGTCCGATGAAGATGACGCTCTTGAGTTCGGGGAAGCGCCACGAGTCGATGCAGCCGGGCTCGGCGTTCACCGCCTCCGGGCACACGTCATAGAACATGCCCAGGTAATTCGAGGACTTGAAGGACTCGATGAGCAACAGAACCTTGGCGCGCGAGGCACGCAGCACGTATTCCAGTTCGTGGGTGCGGTAGGCCGGGTTGATGTTAACCAGCACGGCGCCGATCCGCGCGGTGGCAAACTGCGCCACCACCCATTCGTAGTTGTTGGTCGACCAGATGGCCACGCGATCGCCGCGCTGAATGCCCAATCGAAGAAACGCTTTGGCCGCGCGGTTCACGACCTCGTCAAAACGGCGATAACTGAACCGCTGCTGTTGGGGGAGGGAAACCAGCGCTTCCGTGTCCGGATGGGCCCTGGCGATTCGGGTCAGGCTTTGGCCGATGGTCTCGCCCAACAGAGGGACGGTCGAACCCGAATGCGTGTAGCTGAGTGCGGTCATGGCACACCTCCGTGCGCGGAATGGCGAGAACCGACTGTCTCGCGCTCCGCGCCAGGCTTCCATGCAAGTTGCGTGCCATGGCGACTCCGGTTTCAAAGGAACCGCCGGGCGTCGTTCGTCAGTTGGAACGCCCGCCGTTCCCACCGCGACTCCCCCGCCAGCCGCGTAGAATGGTCACCACCAGGTTCCCCACCGCCAGCAGCGTGAACAACGACACCAGGGCGATGCATGCGCCGGAACCGATGGCCTGCTGAAGGGTCCACTTGGACCAGCTTTCAGGCGTGAGGAATCCCGCACGGATCAACTGCCACATCAACCACGCCGCCAGCGGCACCGTGACGATGAAGTGCGGATAGGAAAAGAAAAGGTATCGAATCGTCCGGGCCACACGATGGGGCTTCTTGCGCCTCTTGTCATCCATCAACGTGGGATCAATCACCGCGGACATGAGTGCCTCCCGCGAGCGAAGGCTCGCATCCGCCGGCGCGCGGGGTCGATCGGGAGTATTCCGCACGCGGCGGCAAGACCAACTTTGCAGGCAGGCCGGGCGACCAGCCCGCGCTGCCGGGAAGGCCCCCCGCCTCCCAGAATCTCCTAGCAATTTCGTTGCCAGACGACGGCGGGATTAGTCATTTTTTCGCAAGTCCCTCGCCGGAATGGGTTTCTGCCACCCGCGCGTGAAGCAGCCAATACGCCACCGGGATGACAAAAAGGGTGAAAACAGTGGATGCGAACAGGCCGAAGATCAGCGACCACGCCAAGCCCGAGAATATGGGGTCCGAGGCTAAGGGGGCCTGGCCGTTGCGCTCAAGGACCAGACCCCACTCAGCCCCAACTTCCTACAGGCCATGTTCGGCCCGGCCGGAAGCTGTCAGACGCCGGCAAGATGCTCCAGTACTTTCTCGGCGAGCTTCTGCACTTCGGGCGAGATATCGTTCCAACGCTTCTTGATACCGTCGACGAGCCTCGAACGCTCGTCCCGCGCAAGCGAATCGCAAGCCCAATCTGCCAGCGCCATGAGGCCGGCCTCGTAGTCCTCCATTGTGCTGACGCCCGGCCCGCCCACCAGGTAATCAACCACGGCCTGCCCAAAGTCGGCATCCTCGCTGGGCACGCTCATTAGAAACTCACCGATGGGTTGACAGTTTTCATCCAGGGTCCCCACCTGCGCGCAGCCGCAATTCGTCGCTCCGCCCAGTACGCAGCCGCAGGCGTGCAGCCTGGGCGGGCAGGTGGTGTTCTTGGGGCGCCCGTAGCCCAGCCACTCATCGAACTCCGCGGCCCCGTTCAACAGGTCGATGACGCGGAGAATGTCCGACGCGTTTTGCGCACCCGACCGATTCGCGTCGGTGCTATAGAGCCCACAGGGCGCCGTCCACCCCTCCACGTTGTTCAGAATGTTAATGAGCGCCGTGATGTCCGCAGCCGTGCTGCCGCGCGAATTGTTGACATCTGCCGGGTGCGATATGTAGCTGACATAGCGCCCGTCCGGTACGAACGATATGGTCGTGATTTGCCCCGGCGCGATGGGGTGGTCGAGCACGACTTGGAAAGTGCCCGCCGGACCCTCGGTCACCGAATCGATCGAATTGGGCCCCTTGAGCGGGTCGATGTCGGTTTCGCACAAGGCGAATACGGCCTGATCCTTGATGCAGGAATCGAACACAAAGGTGATCGGCTCCTCGGCCGAGCCGATGCCCTGGCGCTGCGTGGCATCGGTCAGCACGTGCGGCTGCCGGGCATCGACCGTCTGATCATCCGGCGTGACGCTGAAAAGCCCCGGACAACACCCCAGCGATTTCGCCAACTCCCAGCACGCATCCGTCCACGCCACGCTGCAACACGTCGGGTCCCCGAAAGGGAAGGCCTGGCACACGGTGGCGCAACAATCCCCAGGCGCAATGGCTGGCGCATCGGCACATGGCGCCGGACACGTGAAGCCATCATCGCATTTCCGCCCGTAATACAACGTGCCGGCGCAAGTGGCGACGAACGCATGGTCCGTGCACGTGTCGCCGTTCAGCGAGCAGCACGCCCCGGTTTCGCACTCGTCGGGAATGCAGTTGCCGTTGACGTCGGCGCTGGTTTGATCCGCGATGTCGCAGGCGTCTCCGACGCCGTTGCGGTTGCAGTCCTCCTGCCCGGCGTTGGGATGCGCGATGCAGTTGTCGAGGCAGTCCGGCACGCCGTCGCCGTCGGTGTCGTTCAGGGCGACGGTACTGGTGTTGACCGAAATGGATTGCAGCGTCGGCCAGTTGGGTTCGGCGGTCTGGCAGCCGGAGTCGAGCTGCACCCAGAGCTGAAGGTACCGCCCGTTCACCGTGCACTCGAGCGTCTGTCCGCTGGTGAGGTCGCCGGAGTAGGGCTTGCTGCCCAGTTGACTGACCTCGTTGGCGGCGCGGGCGCGCACGCGCACGGTGCCGCCGCCGGGCGTGCCCGACCAGAGAATCCTTCCCCACTTGCGGTTGGCTTGAACGCCATCGGTCACGACGGTCCACACCCCCGCCTCGGCAATCGTCGAAAGTAGGTTTACGCCGGTCATGTCGCTGTAGTTGTAGGGGCCGCAGTCGGCAATGTCACCATCGTAGTTCAGCGGCACATTCGTGTCCAACTGGTTCGTGGCGGGATTGATCCGCCGTACGTTGTGTGCGTCCTTGTTCGCCACCCATACAAACCCGCCCGAGTCCACGGCGACGCCGGTGGGAAAGGAATCAGGTGCTAAACCTACCGTAGCAAGTAGACTTCCAGTGGAATTCAATCTCGATACATTGGATGATGTGCTGTTTGCAATCCAAACATCGTTATTGCTTGGTGTAACAACTACTCCACGACTTTGGGCCCCACCGCTAGCGAAATCGCAAGGAACTTGGCATACGCCTGCTGGGTCAAGTCGCGAAACACGGCTGGCAGGGTCGAAAAACCGGCTATTCCACACATTTCCGTTCGTATCAGCAGCCAACCCATAGGTTTCGACAATCGATAGGCAAGTGTCGGGACCGTTGGGATTCAATCGCAGCAGCCGGTGAAAATCACCGTCAGCGCGCGAGGACCAGAGAATCCCGGCGCAATCGACCAGCCCGCCATAACCGCCGCACGATTGTATACCGGCATCGGTGATCACCGTCCCGGTCCGGCCGTTGAGCAGTAGATGCCGACGGTTGGTGCTCCCACCGACCCAGACGTTGTTGGCGCGGTCCACCGCAACGGTGCGCGTACCGGTCGCGGTCACCGGCTGGTACAGTAGAATCAGTTCGTCCTCTGCGAAGTGTACATCGCTCGCAGAGCACACGTTGTCGGGGTTGGGCCAGGCGCGAAGGTCCCCTGCGCCCAATGACGTGTCGATCCGTCCATTGCAGTTGCGGTCCACCCATTGCATGGAAAGCCCGTTGCCGATTTTAGCGACGTGCCCGCAGGCGCCGGCCTGCCCGCAGGCCTGGATGGTGTTCTGCGTAATATTGTTGCGGTTGGCCACCCAAAGGCTGCCGTCGAAATCCACTGTGGTGCGCGACGGCCCGAGGTGGTCGGTGACCTGCCGGCAGTTGTCCGGAGCGGTGTAGTATTCGCCCAGAATCTCGCCGGTCACCACAATTCGGTCATGGATGGCCGAGAAGTGCTCGGCCGTGGCGATGCGCATCACGGTATGCCGCTTGGAGCACGCCACCCAGATATACGGCACCACCGGAGGATCAGCGGTCGCCGTCTGCGTCCAGTTGTTGATACTCAGTTGATCGCTCGTGGGATGGAGATTGACGAAAGTGCCCTGGTTGAATTCAGCGGTTGTCGTCCAGGTCTGGGCGGACGCTTGTTGACTATGGAAGAAAAGGACGGTGCATAGGGTGACTGTAACCACGTATTTCTGGGATGTCCTTCGACGCCCGCGACGGCATAAGACCGCCCCCCCCCCCCCAGGACAAGAAGTAATAGTGTGGTGGGTTCTGGAATGGGGGAATAGTAGAACGCTCCGATTCCTGCACTGTTTGCGGAAGCTCCACGATCAACAACGGCCGAATAAATCGGCAAATCGGAAACTAAACCTAGAAAAAAATCATCTCCAGTGCCACCCCATGTAGCGGCACCAAGAAACTGACCATTAGGACCCGAGATGGACAGCGACATGTTGCCGGCGAACTCAACACCAACTGTGAATACTGGAGGATCGAGACCTGCAATGATCCAGTTTCGCGACGGATCACTTGACACTGGAGGACATGCGCAAAGACCGAAGCCACTTTCCGGATGTCCTCCGATAATGAGTCTTGGAGCAAGTGAGGAAAAAGTAACTCCCAGTGACGTATAATTAAACTCCGATGTAATCTCAACGGTTGCATCGGCGGGACTCGGGCTGCCGTCCGGCAGGGTTTCGAAGTCGATCACGCGCACGTCCCCCGCCGCCGCGCGGAACAGGTCCAGATCGGTATACACCACCGTCCCGCCCAGCGCGCTTCCGCCCGCCAGCGAAACCAGCCCCGCAACCCAAGCGAATCTACGAATCATGACATGCCTCCCTGAAAAAAGTGCTCCCCATGCTCCCCGACCCACCGGACGTGCGTCCGATACCTGAATTCTACGCCCGAAAACGGTCAAAGGCAATCGAAAAAGTGCATTTTCTTGGGCGGAAGAGAACCAAGATCGAGGCGGTGCGGGGCGGCTCCCGACGTGGCATGGCAAGGTGGTTGAAAAGCCCGTGCGACGCGCTTTGCGGCCCGGCAGACCGGCTGGAAAGCCGGTCCCACAGCGCCCGGGGTTCTTTCCGATCGACAGCTAGGCGCGGCGGTGCGGACAGGAATAAAGCAGCCAGTACGCCACCGGGATGACGAAGAGGGTGAAAACGGTGGATGCGAACAGACCGAAAATCAGCGACCACGCCAAGCCCGAGAAAATGGGGTCCAGGGCGATGGGAGCGGCGGAGAGCATGGCCGTGCCCGCGGTGAGCAGAATGGGGCGCAATCGGACCACGCGACTTTCCATGATCGCGTCGAACAACGTCCGGCCGCGGGCCACGGACAGGTGAATGAAGTCCACCAGGATCACCGCGTCGCGCGTAACGATGCCGGCGAGGGCGATCATGCCGATCATGCCGGTGGCGGTGAAAAAAATGGGATTCGCGTACCCACCTACATCGCCGGCAAAGGCGGCATTGAGCAGCCAAAAGCCGGGCATGATGCCCAGCACATTCAGGGGAATGGCCAACATCACGACCAAAGGAAGCAGGAATGAACCCGTCTGTGCCACCAGCAGCACATAGATACCCACCAGCGCGGCCGCGAAGGCCAGTCCCAGATCGCGGAACACGTCGAGTGTGATTTTCCACTCACCCTCTCCGGCAAAATCCACGCGGATTCCCTCGGGGAGCGTCCAGGGCACGCCGCCCCCGGGACGGAGAAACGTGCGTTGTGACACGGGCCGCGCAGGCGCGGGGGGCGTCGAGACCTGCACCATCGAGTGAAGCGAATCCGTGAAATCCGCCTGCACGTCCACGACCACGTCGGCGGGCGCGCGCCCCGCGGTTTCGGCGAAGACGTAGGCCACACGTTCCATGTTCTTGTGGTAGATGGTCTGGTCGACTTCCCTGGTCGACCATGAGCCCAACTCGCCGAGCGGAACGAAGCTGCCGTTCTCCCCTTGTACATGGAGGCGCGCCAGCTCATCGACGTTGGAACGCAATGAACGCGGAAGCCGGAGCCTGATGGCGAGGGGTTGGCGTTCGCCGGAAACGTGCACCATGCCCACGTCGGCGCCGCCGACGGACATCGAAAGCGCCTGCGCGATATTTCCGATGCTGACGCCGTGCAGCGCGGCCTTCTCGCGATCAGCCACGAATTCGAGTTTGGACACCGCCGCCTCGCGCGAGTCGTCGGTATCCACCACGCCGGGCTCGGCCGCCAGCCGCGCGCGTACCGCCGCGGCGCCGGACTGGAGATCTTCATACGGCTGGTCGGCCCGGCCATACACCTCGGCAACAACGGAGGCGATCACCGGCGGGCCGGGTGGCGTTTCTACGATCTTGAGGTCCGCGTGGTGCCGCGCGGCCATGGCCGACAGGTCGTCGCGCAAGCGGAGTGCCAGGGCATGGCTCTGTATGGGCCGACTTTTTTTTCCTACCAGGTTGACGCGTAACTCGGCCAGGTGCGGCGCGCGGCGCAGATAGTAATGGCGCACCATGCCGTTAAAATCCATGGGCGAGGCGACGCCGACGTACGAAGTGACGTCGGTGACTTCGGGAACCGAACGCATGAAGTCTTCCATTTCGCGAACCAGGGCATCGGTGCGCTCCAGGGTCGTGCTTTCGGGAAGATCAAGGACCAACAACAACTCGTTCTTGTTGTCGTAAGGGAGCATCTTCAGCGGCACGTGACGGGTCAGGGCGAGCAGAGCGGCCAGGACTGTGAGCCCGCCCATGACGATCAAGAACGCCCACGCGCGAACGCGTGACTTCAGCAGCGGCGCCATCAGCGGATAAAAGAAACGATACAGCGCCGTGCCGCGTACGTCGGATGCGCCATGGGCATCGGAGGGTGTCACGCGCGCATCAGTATAGCGGCGGCGCAGCGCGTGGAAACTCATCCATGGCGTGATGGTAAACGCCACGAGCATGGACATGAGCATGGCCACCGGCACATTGAGCGCCATCGGCCGCATGTACGGCCCCATCATACCGGTGATAAAGAACATAGGCAGAAACGACACTATCACGGCCAGCGTTGCGGTGATGAGCGGGGGGCGGATTTCCGCCACCGCCTCCAGCACGATATCACGCGTGGCCCGCCCGCGCAACGCGAAGTGGCGCGAGATGTTTTCCACATCGACGATCGGATCATCGACCAGCAACCCCAGTGAGAGAATGAGCGCGAAGAGCGTAACGCGGTTGATGGTGAACCCCAGCATCAGGTTGATGGCCAACGTGAGCCCGAAGACCACGGGTACCGCCACTGCCACGATCAGCGACTCGCGCCAGCCGAGACCCAGGGTGAGCAGGGCAATGACGATGAAGACCGCCACCGCCAGCGCCTCCACCAGCTCGTTGACTTTCTCGTTGGCGGTGAAGCCGGCGTTTCGCGTGATGACCACTTCGATGTCGTCGGGAATGACCTCCGCCTTCAGGCGCTCCGCAGCAGCAAGCACCTGACGCGCCACGGCTACGGCATTGGTCCCCTTTTTCTTGGCAATGGCGATGGTCACGGCGGGCACCGGCGCCGCGGAGCCATCTGAAGCGGCGGCGCCGCCGAGCGACGTACCTGCCATACCGATAGCGGAGTCGAAGCCCCGGGCCGGCCCCCAACCGTGGCGAACGTGATGCGTTGGTTCTTCAGGGCCGTCGACCACGGTCGCCACATCCTTAAGAAAAACGGGGCGCTCGCCCGATACGGCAACAACCACTTCTTCCAACTCGCGCGGAGCGGTCAACGCCCTTCCCGCCTGGACGATGAACCGCTCATCGCCCCGTGCGGACTCGCCGGCGCGGCGGGTGAGGTTGACCGCAGCCAAGGCCCGTGGCACCTGCAAAGGGGACACGCGATAAGCCGCCAGCCGGGCCGGATCGAGATACACATGCACGGTCCGCGCCAAGCCGCCGACCACGTACGCCCGCGAGAGGTTTTCCAGCGGTGTCAGGCGGGCCACCATTTCATCCGCCACGCGGCGAAGCACATACTCGTCGGAGGTCTCACTTCTCAGCGTCAGCGTGACCATGGGCACGTCGTCGATTTCGACCGGCTTGACCACCCATCCGGTTACGCCCGGCGGCACGATATCCACGTGCTCATCCATACGCTTGAACAGCTTGACGAGGCTGCGCTCGCGATCTTCTCCCACATAAAAGCGCACCGTGATGATGGCCTCGTCCTCACGTGACATGGAGTAGACATACTCCACGCCGTCGATTTCATAGAGGAGCTTTTCCAGCGGCGTGCTGACGAGCTGCTCCACCTCGGCCGCACTGTGGCCGGGAAAGGTCACGTACACGTCCGCAAGCGGCACGACGATCTGGGGGTCTTCCTCGCGCGGGGTGACCAGAAGCGCGGTGACACCCGCAGCCGCCGCCACGACGATGAGAATGAGAGACAGGTTGGATGTCAGGAACGCGCGAACCAGCGCATTGGTGAAGCCGTGCTGCCGGGATTGTTCCGGGGCGGCGCCGCTGTCGCTCATGGCGCGCGCTCCCCGTCCGACTGGCCGGTGGTCGCCTCGGTGGGAGCCGAATTCAAAACCACACTTTCACCCTCACGCAATCCGGAGAGGATTTCGACGTTGTCGCCAAAGAGCCGCCCCAGTTGCACGGCACGACGGCGGCGCCAGGCGCCGTCGGCCACATCGACGACCTCAAGCTGGCCGACGCGGCGCACCGCAGCACGAGGCGCAACGAGCACCTCCTCCTCGTCGAGAGGAATCAACAGCCTTCCAAACATCCCGGAATAGACGCCGGGAGGACAAGGCCCCGTTACCTTCACGAGGAACGAGCGGCTTTGCGCCTCGGCCTCGGGAACAATCTCGCTGATCAACCCCTGGCAGTTCAAGTCGAGGGCGTCGATGGTCACGCCGATGGTGCGCCCAACTTCGAGGCGACGGGTCAGCGACTCGCGTACACTGGCGACGAGCTGCATGCGTCCGGGATCGTAAAGTGTCAGCAGCACCTGCCCGGGCGTCACTGTGTCACCGCTCTCAACTCTCCTGTCGACGACCACGCCGTCGATCAGGGCACGGATGGTGGCGTGCTCCAGGTTTGCCTGTGCCTCGCTTTGCGCCTGGAGGGCGCGCTGGAGGTCAGCTTCGGCAGCCTTGAGGGCGGTTTGGGCGCGATCCAATTCGATGGCCGCAGCCGCCTGTTGCTCATGCAATCGCTGGACGCGATTGAGTTCGATTTCCGCCTGGTCTCGCGCCGCGCGGGCGGCATCTGCGCCCGCCTGGGCCTGCTGCAGGCGGGCCGACCACTCCGCGTCGTCCAGCCGCGCAAGGACATCACCAGCCTGCACACGCTGGCCGGCGGCCGCGTTGAGTTCGACTACACGCGCCAGCAGCTTGGCCGCCACCGAAACCTCATGGACGGCGCGGATGGTCCCGACCGCCGTCTCGACGCGGGGTACGCGGATCCACCGCACCGGTGCCAGCATCGCGTCACCCAGCGCTCGCCCCGTGTGGGAAGGTGACCCCAGGGCGCGCCCGTCTCCCAGTACTTTGGGATGAAAGGCACCGGCGAGCCACAACAGCATGAACACCACAGCCGCCGTGAACGTTGCCGCAACGGCGACGCCTCGCAACCACCGCCATGACCGTGAGTGTACGCTCATGCCTTGGAATCTCCTGGGGCGCATGGACTCGCGCCGTGCCGGCATTCCGCCCGGAACGCGGATGTTCCGGGAACCCAGCCTGTTTCGCAAGCGTTCGCGCCCATCAGCCAGGCGACGTGTCATCGATCCGGCCGGTGCGAATACCGAAGGCACTTTCGGCCGGATTCCCCGCCCCAGCCTTCAGGTCAGGATGCGCGGCCCCGGGACTGACTCGGCAGGTCCCTCGTCGTCACCGGCGGGAAAGGCGCGCGCCATCGCGTCAAGGTAGCTCCAGGTATCACGCACTTGTCGCTGCAGGAGGTCGGCGTCGCCTACAACGCTGGCGTAACGGCGTTGCCTGCCTACATAATCGTCGATCACGGCACCATCGGGTCGAGCGTTGATCCGGTATCGCGTGCCGCCAAACACCTCGTATAACGGAAAGAGCCCACATTGCACCGCCATCCGGATCAGATCCACGCTCTCTCCCGGTTCGGACTTCCAGCCCGTCGGGCAGGGCGAGAGCATGAGAAGGAATCGGAACCCGCGGAGCTGCCTGGCGAGCTTGACTTTGCGCAGGAAGTCTTCGCGGTGCGCCACCGACAATGTGGCCGCGTACGGCACGCGATGGGCGGCCATGATCGCCATCATGTCCTTCTTGCGCTCCTCCTTGCCGCCGGGAGTGGTGGTCGTCCGCACCCCCTCCGGGGTGGCGCTGCTGCGCTGTCCGCCGGTGTTGCCGTAGATTTCATTGTCGTAACAGACGTAGATAATGTCCTCATTTCGTTCGGCGGCCGCGGAGAGTGTCGCCATCCCGATGTCATAGGTGCCGCCGTCGCCCGTCCAGCAGACGACGGGGCGCGAATCGCCGTTTAATCGTGCCACCGCTGTGACACCCGTGGCCATCGCCGCTGCGGAGGCGAACGTGCTGGCCACCGTGGGCACGCCGTACGCCGACGTGGGAAACGCCCCAGCGGTGACAATGCCACAACAGGCGGGAATGACCAGGTAGGGACGTTCGGCGCCGAGCGCTTCGTCGAGCCATTGCAGTCCCAAAGACATGCCGCAGCCGGCGCAGTTGGTGTTGCCCGGGCGCAACACCGCGTCGCAGGTTCCTAGCGAGTGGGATTCTGACACGGTTGTGGTCATACTGCCGCCTCACACCAAACAGGTTCCTCGGACTCACGCCGCGCCGCCAACTCATCGACAATTCGATCGATGACTTCAGTAGTCACGTCGCCGCCGCCCAGACCCACCAGATAATCCTGAACCAGCACCCCGGGCCGGTCGCTCAGCGTGGCGGCCACTTCGCCCCAGAATATGCCTCCTGATCCGGGCGAGTGGTTACGATCGAGCACGCCGACGCGCCGCGCCCTGCCGATCGCCCGGCGCAGCTCCTCACGAGGGAAAGGTCGGAACTGCTTCAACTTGATCATCCCCACGCGCTCCCCGACTGTGCGGCGCTCCTCAATCACCCGGTGCAGCGTCCGCGCCATGGTATTGCACGCGATAAGCACGACGTCGGCATCGCCGGTTTGTTCGGCCGCCAACGCCCCATGCGGACGGCGCCCGAAGACGTTCTCGAACTCGTCGAGCGCCTCGGCGAGCACCTCCGGCACGTGGGCCATGGCCGTCTCGATTTCCTTGCGGTGGTGTTCGGTTTCGCGCGGCCAGGTCAACCCGCCGATGGTCGCCGGATGCTCGTGCCACAGGCGATGGGGAACTTCGCAGTGGGGAAGAAACAGATCGACCTGCGCCTGCTCCGGCAGTTCCACGCCCATTTGCGTATGCGACGTGACAAAGCCGTCCATGGCCACCATCGCGGGCAGCAGCACACGCCGGTCCTCTGCCACGCGAAAGGCGAGCAGAATGGTGTCGACCAGTTCCTGGTGGGAATCGGTGTAGAATTGCAGCCACGCGGCATCGCGAAGCGCCAGACTGTCCCCTTGATCGACCCAGATATTCCAGGGTGGGCCGAGCGTACGGTTGACGGCAATCATCACGATGGGAAGCCGGAAGTACCCGGCCGCGAAAACGTTTTCCGTCATATAGGCCAGTCCGTTGGACGAACTGGCGGTAAAGGTTCGGGCGCCCATGAGTGCCGCGCCAATGCACACGCCCATGGCACTATGTTCCGACTCGACGGGTACCACACGTCCCTTGGAGAACTCGAACGCACGCAGGTATTCGATGATCTCGGTTTGCGGCGTAATGGGATAGGCGCCGGCCGCACAGCCGCGAGCGGCACGGTTTGCCTCGCCGGCACGGGCCAAAGCGCAGCCTGCCGCATAGTTTCCGGTGACCAACGCTCTTGCCATGACCTTATTCTCCCGCGTGTCTCGTTGCTGCGCCCTGCCCGTCGCCGGTCAGCGCCCTACAGTTCTGCCAGGTAAATGACACCGCGAGGGCATTGTGCCGCGCAGATGCCGCACCCCTTGCAATAATCGTAATCAAAGCGATAGCCGTTTTGCTCGCGCACCAGGATCCCTTCCGGACAGTGAGTAACGCAGCGATCGCACGAGTTGCACACCCCGCAGCTGAAACACCGCTGAGCTTCCGCCGTCGCCTGGTCGAATCCCGCCTCGTGGGCCAGTCCCAGGCGCACTTCGGCGAAGTTGCGCTTGCGCCAACTCGGGCGCAGGGCGGTGCCGGATTGCCGCGGTGCGTGCGAAAACACATGCATGTGCATGACCTCCGGGCCGGCAACTTGCCTGGCAGTCGGCGGCAACAGGTCTTCGCCCGTGAGTGTGCGATGAATGTGCAGCGCGGCGCGTCGGCCACTTCCGATGGCCGCAGATACAGTGCCTTCGTTGGTCGTCAGATCGCCCCCCGCAAACACCGGGGCTCCGATGAGCCCCAACAGCGTTTCCCCCTCGTGAACCTCCGTTCCTTCCGGCAGGATGGACAGGTCCGCCGATTGCCCCAATGCCAGAATCACGCGATGACACACCACGTCGAACTGGGCATCCTCCGTGGTGTCGGGAATGGGACGCGGGCGACCCGACGCGTCCGCCTCACCCAGCTTCATGCGTGTGCAGGTGAGAAGCGCCGATGAGCCGTTCGGGCGAAGAGTCAGCGGCATGACCAGTTCCTCGAGAACCACGCCTTCCTCCAACCCTTCGTCTACTTCTTCGGGGATGGCCGGCATTTCCGCACGCGTGCGGCGGTAGAGAATCCGCACGCTGGCAGCGCCCAGGCGCAACGCGGTTCGAGCCGCATCGATAGCGGTGTTCCCGCCGCCGACCACCGCCACGCGTTCTCCGTCGCAGCTCACCTCGCGGCGGCGCGCGCGGTCCAAAAACTCGATTCCTTCTTCAACGGTCGCCCGATCGACGCCTTTGAGACCTTCCAGGCGCGCCATGTGCTGCAGACCCGTCCCCACAAACACTGCCGCATACTCGTGCGACAGGCGCAACAGTTGGGCGGGCCCGATGCGCATGCCCTTGTGCACCTCCACGCCGTGGGCCAGGATGTAGCCGATCTCGGCGTCCAGCACGGTCCTGGGCAACCGGTATTCCGGAATGCCGGTGCGCATCACCCCGCCCAGTTCATCGCCCGCTTCAAACAAGGCCACGGGATAACCCAGTCGCGCGAGCGCAAAGGAAGCGCTCAATCCCGCCGGTCCCGAGCCGACAACGGCAACCCGTTCGTGGCGCCACGGTTGTGTGGCATCGGCGCGGTGCCCGTGGTCGGCGGCAAAGCGCTCCAGCTCACGGATGTTCACGGATTCGTCGAAGGTGCTCCGGTTGCAGGCCTCCATGCACGGGGCGGGGCAGACTCGTCCGCACACGCCCGGAAAAGGCGACGTTCGCAGCAGAATCTCCAATGCACCGTTCGCATCCTCGCGCATCAGGGATTGAACGAAACCTTGAATATCGTTACCCGCCGGGCAGCCGACCTGACAGGGCGGCGTGAGCTGATGTCGCTGAGGCGCTTGCGTGGCCCAAGTGCCCGTGCGAATCCGAGGGACCCCCCCCACGTCTTCGTCGAGCAGCCCGGTGATTCGCCCCGGTGCCGCGGGCGTGCGGTCACCCCGTACCGCGCCCGGGAGGAGCGAGAGGCGAACTTGCTCGTACGCCGCCCGGGCCGCCGATACGTTTCCTCCGCCGAAACGCAATTCTTCCAGGGCTGCATTCATATCGTGAGTATCCAACCCCAGTGCCCGTGCGACCGCTCCCAGCATGGTGGTATTGACGATGGGCACCGCCCTGGTACCGAGTCCGTTCTCCACGGCCAGGTGCGTGGCGTCGACCGTGGCCACTCCGAACCCGGAAAACAGGTCGCTGAAGGACTCGGGCGACTGCGGCGTGTTGAGGATGATCCACCCCCCTGGCTTGAGCCCCGTAAGCACGCGCGGACCAATCAGCGTCCGATCCAGCGCTATCACATGATCCGGCGTTCGTATCTGGTTGTGGTTGGTGATCTCCTCGTCGTCGACACGCACAAAGGCCTGAATCGGTGCACCGGATCGTTCCGCAGCGTATAACCCGAATGCCTGCACGTGCCGGCCACGCAGGAAGTAGGCAGTGGCAATCAACTTGGCCAAGGTCACCCCGCCCTGTCCGCCGCGACCATAAATGATCAGTTCTATCACGGTGTCACCTGATTCTACTCGCGCACTGCCACGCGCCGGCCGCTTTGGCGGCGCGCCTGAAGGCGTGACCCTTTGACGATTGCCGGTCGCGGCAACTACCCGAGCGGTCACGCCGCACCACAACCAATTGCCCTGCAAGTGCCGTACCAAAGATCGCGGAGGTGATCCCGAGAAATCGTCCTGTACTACGCTTCTCATGCAGCAGGGGTGCGCGATTTCACCCGGTGACTGGGGAAAATCCCCCATTTCTCCGCTGCGGCGCCGCCAAAGTGAGGCCGATTGGTGAACCTGACAGGCCTGAGGGCTCCGGATCGGAGTTTTGAGCGGCGGCCTCCGCCCGAAAAACCCTGGTTTCCTGGCGGAGCCTCGATTAATGCTCAAATTCGCCTATTGAAAACGCTGCTGGAAAGCTGCCTGACGCGGCCGAAAGCGAACCCTCGCCGCGGCCATCCGGTTTGCGGATGCGGGAGACCTGGCATTCCATCGCGCGCACCACCACCCGCGTGCCGCCACCATGCTCTTTCCTGGATGGTAGTGCGCCCGAACTGGTCGTGTTACGACATCTTGGCGATCATGGCGTCCGCAAACTGACTGCACTTGACCAGTTTGGCGGTCTGGCCTTCGGCGCGCAGCAGGCGTTCGAAGTCGTAGGTCACCTCGCGCTCCGCGATGGCCCGTTCCATCCCCTTGATGATCAGGTCTGCGGCTTCGGTCCAGCCCAGGTAGCGCAGCATCATCTCGCCGGAGAGGATCACACTTCCGGGATTGACCTTGTCCTGGTCAGCGTACTTGGGAGCGGTGCCGTGCGTCGCCTCAAAAATCGCGTGACCGGTCGTGAAGTTGATATTCCCGCCGGGTGCGATGCCGATGCCGCCGACCTGCGCCGCGAGGGCGTCGGAGAGGTAGTCACCGTTCAGATTCGGCGTAGCAATGATATCGAATTCCTTGGGACGCGTCAGCACCTGCTGGAGGGCGATGTCGGCAATGGCATCTTTGATCAGCACGCGACCGGCGGCCAGAGCGCGTTCCTGTTCGTGGTTGGCCGCTTCTTCTCCTTTTTCCTTCTTGGTTTTTTCCCACTGCGTCCAAGTGTAGGTTCGTTCGGCGAACTTCGTTTCGGCCACTTCGTAGCCCCAGTCGCGG
>CAZMVD010000021.1:0-42339 GCA_964569425.1 uncultured Phycisphaeraceae bacterium | reverse complement strand
CACGTACCCCGGCTACGCGGAGCTGCGCGCCGGAACCCGCAATGAAGAGCTCGCCCGCCTGAAGGCACTGGCAGACGAAGCCGCGGCGGAGTTGGAGCGCTGGACGCTTGAAATCGAACGCGTGCGGAGACTCTACGAAGGAAAGGATTCCAACGCCAAGGAAGTCTATGACACCCGCGCCGGCTTTCTCGCCGCGGAGCAGCGCTCCCTGGCTGCGCAGGCTGCGTATCGTCTGGGCGTCGAGGGTCCCCGGGCCGAGGAGATCGCGCAGGCCGCGGCGCAAGTGGCAGAGCAGCGCGCGGTCCTGTCGCGACTGGAGCGCGAGTTGGCCAAAGCCGTCATCAGAATTCCCTTCGACGGATTCGTCACCCAATTGCTTACCGAAGTCGGCCAATGGTTGTCCGCAGGCGGCGAAGTGGTCGAGGTCGTCGACCTCGCGACGGTCCTGGTTCGTGTAAACGTACCGGAGTCGGCCTTGCCGTTTGTCACCGTGGGCGAGACCGTCCGCGTCAAAGTAGACGCCCTGTCCCGCGCCGTGGAAGGCCGGGTGAAGCACGTTATTCCCCAGGCCGATCGCGCCGCTCGCACCTTCCCCGTCGAGATCGAGGTGGACAACATTGAACAGCGGCTGGCCGCCGGAATGTTTGCCCGCGCCGCCCTGCCCGCGGGAAGCCCGCAACGCGTCGTCGCGGTGCCCAAAGATGCGGTCGTCGAGCGCGAAGGCACCGACTACATTGCGGTGGTCACGCCCGGACACGACGGCAAGCCGACCGGCGTGCTCCTGCCCGTGGTCGTGGGCGGCGACATCGGCGACTGGATCGCAGTCCTTTCCGGCAACATCGCCGTGGGCGACGTGGTGGTGATCCGCGGAAACGAAAACATGCTCCCGTTTCCACAGGAGGTGCAGATCGTCGATCCCATCGGTCGGCCCGCGCCCTGGCCGGAAGGATCTTCGGAAGCCGCACCATCGAAAGCCGCATCGTCCAGCGTCACCGCCGGGGGCGCAAAGTAAATGGGCCTGATCCGATTCGCCATTGAGAATCCCGTCAAGATGGCGGTGGGTGTCATCCTCATCGTCCTCTTCGGCCTGTTGAGCATTTTCCAAATCCCTATCCAGCTCACGCCGGATGTGGACAGACCGGTGATCACCGTCACCACCCGTTGGCCCGGCGCCAGCCCCCAGGAGATCGAAAGCGAAATCATCGACCGCCAGGAGGACAAGCTCAAGAGCGTCACCAATCTGTACAAGATGACCTCGACTGCGGTCGAAGGCGAGGCGAGCATTCGCCTGGAATTCCCCGTCACTGTGAACAAGGACATCGCCTACCGCGACGTCTCCGACAAGCTCCGCCAGGTCAGCGAGTATCCCCAGGAAGTCGACGAGCCGGTGATGTCCGCGACGGACGACGAAATGGCCAACACCATCGCCTGGCTCATTCTGTTTTCCGAGGACGGGACCGGCGACGGCGTCGCCAAACTCAAAACTTTCGTGGAGGAGCAGGTCAAACCGCAACTCGAACGCGCAGAGGGGATCAGCGAGGTCGACGTCTACGGCGGCCTCGACCGCGAGGTGCAGATCGAGATTGATCCTTACCTGCTGGCCGCGCGCGGGCTGACCTTTCGCGACGTGGAGCAGGCGCTGCGGCGGCAGAACGTCAACATCTCCGCCGGCACCATCGCCCAGGGAAAACGCGACTACACCTACCGCACCGTCGGCGAATACACCAATACCCGCGAAATCGAGGACACCGTCATCGCCTACCAGTCCGGCGGGCCGGTGCTGGTGCGCGACGTGGCCACGGTGATCGACGGCTTCAAAAAGCAATACGCCTTCGTGCGGAGCAAGGGACAGTTCGTGATCGCGATGCCGGCGCGGCGCGAAACCGGCGCCAACGTCATTACAGCCATGGAGAGCCTCAAGGAGCGCATCGCCGCCGTCAATCGCGAAATCCTCGCGCCGCGCGGCTTGGGCCTCGAACTCACCCAGGTATACGACGAAACCATCTACATCTGGAGCGCCGTCTGGCTGGTCATCAACAACCTGTTCGCCGGAGGGCTGCTTGCCATCGCCGTGCTGTGGTTGTTTCTGCGCAGCGGAAGCGCCACCGGCATCATCGCCGTGTCCATCCCCATCTCCGTCGTCGGCACCTTCCTGGCCGTCACCTTGCTGGGGCGGTCGCTGAACGTCATCATGCTCGCGGGCATGGCTTTCGCCGTCGGCCTGGTGGTGGACAACTCCATCGTGGTGTTGGAGAACATCTACCGCCACCGCACCATGGGCAAGACCCGGCTCCAGGCCGCGCTGGAAGGGGCTCACGAAGTTTGGGGCGCCATTCTCGCCAGTACCCTCACCACCATGGCCGTGTTTCTTCCGGTGATCTTCATCCAGGAAGAAGCCGGTCAACTGTTCAAGGACATTGCCGTGGCCATCTGCTCGGCCGTGGGGTTGTCGCTGGTGGTTTCGGTGCTGGTCATTCCGCCGTTGGCGTCACGGTTCTTTTCCGCCTCGCGCGCGTCGCGCATCGACGCCGATCGCCCGTGGGCATTTGCTGCATGGGTGGCCTCGGTAGTCGCAAGAGTCAACCGTCGCACCGTCACGCGCGTCGCCGTGGTGCTCGGGCTCACCGGCACAGCCATTCTGGGTAGTTGGATCATCATGCCCGCCGCCGAGTACCTTCCCGCCGGCAACCAGAACCTCGTCTTCGGCATGATCTTCTCGCCGCCCGGCTACTCGGTGGATGAATTCAGAAAGATGGCCACCATCGTGGAGGAGGGTGATCCAGAGAACCCCTGGGACGGCGTACGCCGCGCCTGGGAAGTGAAGCTCGGGTCGGAGGAGGCGAGGCAGCTTCCGCCGGTGCACATCCCCGTCGGACGAGCCGGTACGGACGTGCGCACCATCATCCCGCCGCCGATCAACAACTTCTTCTTCGTCGCCTTCGGAGGCCGCGCCTTCATGGGGTGCACGTCGCAGGACCCGCGCGTGGTCAAACCGTTGGAACAGGCCATGAACAATGCCGCCCAGCGAATTCCGGGCGTGTTCACTTTTTTCAGCCAGTCCTCGCTCTTCCGCAGCGGCCGCGGCAGCACCGGCAACTCGGTAGAGGTGGAAATCCGCAGCGACGATTACGATGCCATCGTTCCCGCGGCCGTGGCCATCCAGAACCGCCTGCGAGAAAAACACTACCTTTTCATCCAGCCCGACCCGCCGAACTTCGACCTCGGCCGGCCCGAGTTGCAGTTGGTCCCCGACCGCGCCAAAGCCGCCGACCTCGGACTGGACGTGCGCGACCTGGGCTTTGCCCTCGAGGCGTGTATCGATGGTGCGTACGTCGGCGAATACAACGACCGTGGCACCAAGATCGACATGGCTCTTACCGTCGCGCGCATGCGCGACGCCGCACCCTCGGATATCGCACGCCTCCCGATTTACACGCCGTCAGGCCACGTCGTCCCGCTGGAGGCGGCGGCGGAACTGCGCCGCACCACCGCGCCCCAGCAGATCAACCACATCGAGGAAATGAAGTCCATCACCCTGGCGGTCAGCCCCAAGACCGGCGTGCCGCTCGGCGAGACCATGCGCGAACTGGAAGAAGAAGTCATCGCGCCGCTCCGCACCGCCGGCGCCGTGCCGCCCCATGTCATCACCGCGTTGGCCGGCACCGCCGACAAGCTCACGCAGACGCAGCGTTCACTGATTGGCGACTTCCGCGGCACCGTGACCCAGCCGCGGATCTTCGGACTGTCGGTCGTTATGTCCCTTGCCTTGATCGGCCTGGTCGCCGCCATGCTCGTGGTCGCGTGGGGACTCGTAAGCGGGTCGCGCACCGCGGCGCGCGCCGCGCTGGCACTTGCCGCACTGGCGACTCTGGTGTTCCTCGCCATCAACCCGCGCCTGGCACTGATGGTCTTCGAATCGCGCATGGTGCTCGCCTTGTTGATTACGTACCTGCTCATGGCCGCGCTGTTCGAGTCCTTTGTCTATCCGCTCGTGATCATGTTCTCCGTCCCCGCGGCGGCGATCGGCGGTTTCGCGGCGCTGCAAATCGTCCACCAGATCAGCCTGTTTGACGTGACCGTGCCCGTGCAGCAGCTTGACGTACTGACCATGCTCGGGTTCGTGATCCTCATCGGCATCGTCGTGAACAACGCCATTCTGCTCGTGCACCAGGCACTGACCTACATGCGGCGCGACGGCCTGGCCCCTCGTGATGCCATTGTCCAGTCGGTGCAGACGCGCACCCGGCCGATCTTTATGTCCGCGTTCACGTCGATCTTCGGCATGGCCCCGCTGGTCATCATGCCCGGCGCCGGCAGCGAGCTTTATCGCGGGCTGGGCAGCGTGGTGCTCGGCGGGCTGCTGGTCTCTACCCTGTTTACCCTACTGGTCGTGCCTGCCATGTTCTCGCTGGTGCTCGACTTCCGCACCTGGCTGGCCCAGGCGATCGGGACCTTGGCAACCGACCAACCCGCGCCGACCCTCCCGCGGGCGACGGTTCCCGCCGCGTCGGAATCCTGACCGGAGCGCCCTTGACCGCCCTCGAAAGAGCGGCCAGGGGCTGCCATCACTTTTTTGCGATTGCATTACTGGACGAACCGCGCAAATCCCTGTATTTTCGTCGCTGGTTCACCGAAAATAGAGGTACGCGGGCCGATTCTTGATGCTACTGCAACAAGAGCTGGCTGGACCGGGCTACAGCAAGGACAGGTGCAACATGCCATTTGATCTCGTTCCAGGGTTGGAAGGGGTGCCCATTGCCGAATCGTCCATCAGCTTTGTAGATGGTACGGCCGGACGGCTGGAATACCGCGGCATCAGCGTGGAAGACCTGGCCCAGCACAGCACCTTCGAGGAAACATCCTACCTGCTGCTTTTCGGGAAACTGCCCACCCGCGACCAGTTAAGCTCGTTCCTCGAGGAACTCGCACATTATCGCAAGCTCAAGTACCGCATCATCGACCTCATCAAGTGCCTGCCGGAAAAGGGGCACCCCATGGATGCCCTTCAGGCCGCCACTGCCGCGGTCGGCATGTTCTATCCGCGCCGCCGCCTGCTCGACGATGCGACGCGCCGGTCCGCCTGCTTGCGCCTCATCGCCAAGATGCCCACGGTCATTGCCGCGTTCGAGCGCCTCTCCAAGGGCGACGACCACATTCAGCCTCGGTTGGACCTGAGCCTGGCCGGCAACTTCCTGTACATGATGTCCGGCGTCGAGCCCGACCCGGAGCGCACCCGCATCCTCGACGTCTGCCTGATCCTCCACGCCGACCACACCATGAACGCCTCTACCTTTGCGGGTCGCGTCGTGGGTTCCACCCTGGCCGATCCTTATTGCGTCGTCAGTTCCGCCCTTGGCGCGCTTTCCGGGCCACTGCACGGCGGGGCTAACGAGGAAGCCATCGATCTCTTTCAGAAAATCGGCAGTGTGGACCGCGTCAAGCCGGTCATCGACGAGATGCTCGCCAAGAAGGCGAAAATCCCCGGCTTCGGCCACCGCGTCTACAAGACGGTCGATCCGCGCGCAAAGATCCTCAAGCGCTATGCCGACATGCTCACCGCGGAAAGCGGCAGCCCCTTCTGCGATATCGCGGTGGAGGTCGAAAAACTGGTGGGAAGCGCCGTGGGCGACAAGGGCGTGTGGCCTAACGTCGACTTCTATTCGGGCATCGTCTACCGCGAATTGGGCATTCCCTCGGAGTGCTTCACGCCGATTTTTGCCATGGCCCGTGTTTCCGGTTGGCTGGCCCACTGGCTCGAGCAGCTTCAAAACAACCGGATCTTCCGACCCACGCAGCGGTATGTCGGCGCCCACGACCAGAAGTACGTGCCCATCGGCCAGCGCGGATAGTCTCGACGTGCTTTGTCGTTCGGCTTGCCGCGATTTGGCGCTTCCGGGCGCATCCGCCATTCGCAATCAGGGTGGTCCTATAATATTTTGTCCGATAACTCCAGCTTCCAGATAGCAAATAACTGACATGGACCTAGCACAAGCGTGTTTCACGTGAAACAAGCTTACGCTGAAAAGTCGAATCGGCGAAAAGTCAAAGAGTCAAGACCTTCAGGTAGCGCAAGACTGTTTCGCGCGAAACATCGTTGCGCCGCGGCGGGCAGGGACGCCCGCCCCACCGGTTAATATGGCGCAGAGCTGTTTCGCGCGAAACACGTTTTCGCGACCCCCCAACCCCCCTTGGCAAGGGGGGCGGACGGGGAGCACTCCCGGCCCGCAGGTTCGCGCAAGACTGTTTCACGTGAAACATTCCCAAATTAACAGCCGCGTCTTCACCATCCACACGCTCCTGCGCAAGCTTGTTTCACGTGAAACAAGCTTACGCTGAAAAGTCGAATCGGCGAAAAGTCAAAGAGTCAAGACCTTCAGGTAGCGCAAGACTGTTTCGCGCGAAACATCGTTGCGCCGCGGCGGGCAGGGACGCCCGCCCCACCGGTTAATATGGCGCAGAGCTGTTTCGCGCGAAACACGTTTGCGCGACCCCCCCATCCCCCCTTGGTAAGGGGGGCGGACGGGGAGCACTCCCGGCCCGCAGGCTCGCGCAAGACTGTTTCACGTGAAACACGTTTGCCGCATCACACCGGTTACAAACCGGTGCCACATTGTCTCGCGCAAGACTGTTTCACGTGAAACACGATTGCCGCATCACACCGGTTGCAAACCGGTGCCATCGTGTCTCGCGCAAGACTGTTTCACGTGAAACATCGTTGCGCCGTTCTCTGTGATCGCTTCGCGTGCCGCGCCAAGGGCGCGCTGCGGATGATTTATGCCGCGGGACTGCTCCCTTGAATCCGGGGCCGGCCCTATGTGATGGGCACCCGACCATCGGAAGTGCCAATGGCATGACACTACATGGAGGAATGTGGGGGCGATCACATCGTCGTTAGGCCGGGCTACGTCCGATTCCGTACCGAATCGGGTGCGGGCGACTCGGCCCGGCCGCGGTCTTTCCGGTCCAAACTTGCATTCCGAGGATGACCCGATTCCGGCCGATCCGAACCACAGAAACTTACCAATCGCTTACCATTTGCCCCATTTTCCTTCGTCGCCCGATGCTACAATACAAAGGAAACAGGACCCCGGCGCCGATGAAGATAGCAGGAGGTCCGGACTTTGGCCGGAGAGGCCAGGGACGAATTGAGCATGGTCCATTGTGCAAGATGTTTCGCTCTCAGGACGGGCGCGACGACCGCGAATTCTGCGGTGTGCACGCTCCCGCCGCGCCCCCGTGCGCGGCGCGGTTGCGGACTCGATCGCCGGGTGGGGGGGGCGGTACTCTGCATTCTCTTTGCACTCGGGTTTCATGCGTCCGATCTCGCCGTCGCACAGGATCCGCCGCCGAAGGTAGATCCTCCCAACGCCCAGACCCCGGATGACGAACTTGGCAAACGGCTGATTCGCCGCGCCCTTGATATTCCCGATGACGACCTGATGGCCGCCATCATCCGCCTGATGCATGAAGCCGCCCAGCGACTGGAAGTGGAATTCGACGCGGGCGAGCCGACGCAGGCGCTCCAGCAACGCGTGATGGATCAGCTCGACGATGCGATCAAAGAGGCCGCCGCGCGGCGCCGCAAGTCGAACCCTGAGAATCCCGGTTCGCAGAGCGACAAGCGTCAGCGCCCACCGCCCGCCCAGAAGCAGCCCTCCAAGGGCAAGGCGCAGCGCGTCGGCGACACGCCTGATCCGACCGCGCAGCCGGGCGGACCGGCCGATGACGATCCCCTGCGCACCGCTTCCGGCGGCGAACTGAAGGAATCGCGCCGCGGTTGGGGCCACCTGCCGCAGCGCGAGCGCGAGGAGATTATTCAGGGGGTCGGGGAAAACTACCTCGAGCGTTACCGGGCCTGGATCGAACGGTATTACCGCGCCCTCCAGGAGGCGGGCGAATGAGGAGCCGCTGCGAGTCGAACAGAGTCCATCGACGATCGATAACCGGCCCCTGGCAACGCGGCGGCCTGATCGCCTTCGGCGGCGCCATGTTAAGTGCCTGTGCCTTGGCACAAACGGCGTCACCCGTGCCCCCGCCTTCGGCGTCGGCCAGCGAAGCGGAGTTCACGCCCGAAGCACGCGCCGGCGTGGAGCGTGGGCTGATCTGGCTCGCCGGGAATCAGGCTCCGGATGGTGCCTATGGTCACCTTTCCCATTACGGGCCGCACGTGGGGATCACGGCGCTGGCGGGGCTGGCGTTCCTTTCGGAGGGCAGCACGCCGGGGCGCGGCCGATTCGGCGAGAACGTCGAACGCTGCCTGACCTTCTTACTCGCTCACAGTTCCGAGAGCGGGCTGATTACCGCCGAGACTTCTCATGGGCCGATGTACGGTCACGGCTTTGCCACGCTGTTTCTGGCCGAGGTCTACGGCATGTCGCCGCGTCCGGAACTGCGCGAGGCGCTGCGCAAAGCGGTGCGGCTGATCGTCAACACGCAGAACGACGAGGGCGGGTGGCGTTACCAGCCGGTGCGGGCGGATGCCGACCTGTCGGTGACCATTTGCGAGGTGATGGCGCTGCGTGCGGCGCGCAACGTGGGTCTCTACGTCGACAAGTCGGTCATCGACAAAGCGATTCAATATGTCAAACAGAGCCAGAACCCCGACGGCGGGTTTCGTTACATGCTCAGCTCCGGCGGTTCCGCCCCGGCACGTTCGGCTGCGGGCGTGGCGGCGTTGCAATACGCCGGCGTGTATACCGGGGCGGAAATCGAGCGCGGGCTCGAGTACCTCCTGCGGTTCACGCCGCCCAAAGAGCGCAACGTCGGCCACTACTTCTATTGCCATTATTACGCCGCCCAGGCTATGTACCTCGCGGGCGATGCCTATTGGACGCGCTGGTGGCCGGCGGTGCGCGGCGAGATTCTGGAAAAGCAGGAGCCCGAAGGCTTCTGGCGCGGCCAGGCCGGTCAGGAATATGGGACGGCTATGGCTCTTATTGTACTTCAGATGCCCAACCGGCTGTTGCCGATCTTTCAAAAATGAACTTGACTCTCACAGATTGTCCGTGCCGGGGCCTACCCTTGACGCTCCGGGGCCAGAGCGGCTTCGGGCCCATTTCCTTCGGATTCCGCATTCCGTATTTCCCATTGTGCTTTGAGCCCCAGTACGCCCTTGTGGCGCTGTGCGTGATGCCGCTTTTCGCCTCGTTGGTGCGCGCGGCCGAACGGGCGCCGATCGACGTGGTGGTGAAGACCATCGACCGCGACGCCGCCGCCGGCCGGCTGGTGGCACTGGACGCTCAAGGGGGGTTGTTGCTGCACACCAGCGGCGGCGAGCCGCGACCGATTCCGTTGGCCGACGTCGTCCGCATTACCAACCTCGCCCCGCCTCCGCCGCGACCGACGGGGGACACCATCTTGACACTGACAGGCGATGACACGTTCATTGGACGAGTCGTCGAGGGTCCGCCACATGCGCTATCGCTGGACACCGCCGACGCCGGCGTTCTATCGATTCCGTTGGATTCTCTCCAACGGGTCGTATTCGCCCGGACCGACTCGCCTGACCACCGTCGTGCGCTCGACTGGTTTCAGCGTCAGCGCCAGGCCGACGAGGATCTTCTGCTCATGTCCAATGGCGATGTGCTACGCGGTTTTCTTTCGTCCGTCGGGCCCGAGACGGTCACGTTTGATGCCGGCGGCGCCGAGACCGTGATCCCCCGTGCCCGGGTGCGGGCGGCGACGGTGGCACCGGCGGCACCGGGGCAGATGCCGGTTCGCTTTCTGGTTCGCCTGCGCGAATCCGGCCGTTTCGGCGCTACGGAAATGCAGTGGAGCGGCGGCGACGTGCGGGTTACCTTTCGCCACGGCGCGGAGGCGACCATTGCCGCCGAACGTATCGGCGTGGTCGAGGTGCTGGGCGGCCGATGGCAGTGGCTTGCGGCGCTGGAGCCCATCAGCTTTGAGCACACGCCCATGCTAGGGCTCGACTGGCCGTACGTTGTCAATCGCAATGTGCATCGCGCGCCGTTGGCGGTGGCGGGAGAGACCTTCACCCACGGCATCGGCGTGCACAGCCGCGCCCGGCTGACGTATGACCTGCGCGGGGAGTACAAGGAGTTTGTGACCGCGTTCGGGCTGGATGACAGCGCCGGTTTTCCGGCGGATGTATCCGTGGCGATCGTGGTGGACGGCAAGCGGCGGTTTGATCAGACGGGGGTGCGCGCGGGAAAGCTCTTCGGTCCTTTTCGATTCGACGTGACCCGCGCTACGCGCATGGAGCTGCTCGTGGACTTCGGCGAGAACGGGGACATTCAGGACCGATTCAACTGGATCGAGGCGGCGTTGATTCGGTAATGATCGCCTAGGCGAAACGGACGCAGTAAATGGGCGGCAGGTGGTGCGTTGCGGCTTGCCATGAATCTCCCTGGTCGTCGGTGGTCCACAGCGAGCCGGTGGTGCTGCCGAAGGCCAGGCGGTTGCCGGCCTCGTCAATGTCGAGGCAATGGCGAAAGACGATGTCGTATGCGTGGCTTTGCGGCAGGCCGTTGCGCAGGACCTCGAACGTCTTGCCGCCGTCGCGGGTGCGCGAGACGACCACCTGGCCGTTGACCGGGATGCGGCGTTCGTCCTTGATGGCGGGGACGAACCACGCGGTGTCCGGCTCGCGCGGGTGAACGGCGACGGCAAAGCCGAACACGGAGGGCGCCGCGGCGGGCACTTCGTGCCACGACATGGCACCGTCGGTGGTGCGGAACACGCCGTTGTGGTGCTGCACCCACATCGCGTCGGGCTTGGCGCGGCAGCGGACCAGGCGGTGGGGGTCCTGGATTTCCGGCGCGCCGCGCTGCTCGGGGGGCATGTACTCGGCGAACATGCCTTCGGCGCGGCATTGCCAGCTTGCGCCGTCGTCCTCGGTGAGCCACACGCCGCCGCAGGAGACGCCCACGGCCACGCGGCGCGAATCGCGCGGGTCGACGCTGATCGAGTGGATGCCCGGAAAATCCATGCCACCGCCGAACCAGCGTTTGCGACGCGGATCGTGCCACAAGGATGACACCAACTGCCAGGTGGTGCCGCGATCGTCGGAGCGGAACAGCGCCCCGGGCAGGGTGCCGCACCACAGCCGTCCGGGCTGATCGGGCCCGCCGCTTTCCAGCGACCAGATCATCTCCAGGTGGTTGGGAAGGGGAACATTGCGCATGGGGCACAGGTCGGGCGCGGCACCCTCGGGCAGCGGCGGGTACTCGGGCACGGCGCACTCCTCCCACGTGCCGCCGGCGTCATTCGAGCGGTGGAGCTTAACGCCGAAGTGGCCGTGACCGATGGCCGCGTACAGGTGTCCGTCGCGCGCGTCGGGCAGGACGATGGAGACGTTGTCGCCGAGAAACGCCGCGCGGGCGACGTGCCACGGCGCGGCACCGCCGTGCGAGCGTTCCAGCGTAAACAGCCCCTTGCGGGTGGCCGCGAAGATGCGGTCGTTCATGCCCGTTACCTCCTGTGCCTGGTTATCCGCCCGAAAGGGCCTGCATCACATACAGTTCGGCATTTTCGGCCACGGCGTCGCTCAGGGCGGTGCGGTCGCGCACCGGCTCGCCGTTGACAAACACCACCATGTGGCGGCGCAGCGCTCCGTGCTCGTCGAGCACGTAGCCGCGGGCGCGGGGATTGCCTGCAAATACCGCATCGAGCACTTCGCGCACCGTCCGACCTGCGGCGGTAGTTTCGGGGCAGGCGACGTGTCGTTGAAGATTTGCGGTAAAGGTCACCCGCGCCATGATGAGTTTTCCCGCCTGAGCGTGCCGCCCCGTGGTTTCGTGAGGCGGTTTGAACCCCGGTCCGTTCGTGAACACAAGCCTAAAGGTCTTCCGCCGTTAGGTCAATGTCGCCGCGCAGCGCGGGCCTTGCGGCCTGGCGGGGCCGACGATCCGGTGCATGCCGGATGGCTGCAAGACGCATAGGAAGCGGAATGACGCGCTATACTTCCCTGACAATCAGGGAAACGAGGTGGCCGAGTTCGGGGAGGATGAGTTTTTCGAGGCCGAGTTGGACGGCGGCGGGGGCGCCGGGGAGGGAGAAAACCACTGTTCTGCGGCAGACGCCGGCGAGGGCACGGGAGAGCATGGCGGGGGGGCCGACGTCTTGATAGCTCAACATGCGGAAGAGTTCGCCGAAGCCGTCGAGGCGCTTTTCGAGGAGCGCGGCGATGGCTTCGTAGGTTCGATCGCGAGAGGAAAGCCCCGTTCCGCCGTTGACCAGCACCGCGTGGCAGGCGGGATCGGTGCACCAATCGAGAACCCGGTCGCGAACTTGATCGGGTTCGTCCGGGACGATGGCGGAGGCGTGGATGCGATGGCCGGCCGCTTCCAGGAGGCGGCGGATGAGGGTGCCGCTGGCATCGGTGGCGGGGGTGCGCGAGTCGCTCACGGTGAGGATGGCACAAGAAAGGGAAGCGATTGTGTCAGCGCGATGTTGAGGGTCGGGCATGGTAAGACTCGGGATGAGGGGAATGCCGAAACGCCGAAAACCGAAACGCCGAAAAGGGCGTCGGCTAGAGTGCCGGTCCTGCAAGATTGTGGCGTGACCGGCTGGAAAGCCGGTCCCACAAGTTCTGAGCCGGTCCCACAAGTTCTGAGCCGGTCCCACAGGTTCTGAGCCGATCCCACAGGTTTTGAGCCGGTGCCACACTGGAGCCCGTACCACAGGGGGCCGGTGGGGCTACTTGGTAAGCAGCTTCTCCATGGACTCCATGAGGCGTTCCATGCGAAAGGGCTTGTTGAGGTAGCCGTCGACGCCGAGGCTTTCCGCCCAAGCCTTGTGGCGCTGGCCCTCATTCCCCGTGATCATGATGACGTAGGGCTTTTGCCCCCGTTTCTTTCCGCCGCTCTTGAGCTTCTCGAGCACGAGAAAGCCGCTGCGTTTGGGCAGCATGGCGTCGAGCACGACGAGATCGGGGTCGAATTCGGTCGCGACGTCGATGGCCGCGTTTCCGTCGGCCGCCGTCTTGAGTGTGGCGCCGGTGTCATCGAGCAGCAGCTTGAGGGCGGACATCATGTCGGGATCGTCTTCGACGATCAGAATGTTCTTACCGGTAAAAGAAGGAGCCACCATGGATTCTCCCAGCTTGTCAGGGCAACGGGCGGCCCGGAAGCGCCTAAAGTGCATGGAAGTATAGTTTCGAGGCCACCGGCAATCAAGAATCGCGGTTTACACACGTGGTTCGGCGGTAGGCGTTACCGGCGACGGTGGGGGGGATGCCTTTCGTTCCGGCCGGACGGGACGTTCCATGAACAGCGACACTCGCTCGCGATCATTCGAAGGAATCACGCGTTCCAGCATTCGTTTCGCCTGCCGCAGGTCGGTGCGGCGCGACGTGTGGGTGACAACCACGCGTGCGTCGGGGATCGCGCGAAGCACGAGTGGAAAGTCGTCGACGTGAATGTGCCGGCCGGCTTTGGCGCGCGAACGGTGATCGGCGTCGAAAAAGGTGCACTCAATGAGGAGCACACGGGTCTTGCGGACAAAGTCCAGTTCCAAAAAGCGGCCGATGGCGGTATCGCCGGTGTAGGTTACGAGGGGCAACTCGATGTGCTCGTCGATCTCGATACCCTGGCGTTTGAGGGCGACGAGTTCCGGGCCGGTCTTTCCCTGAAACTCCACCTTGAGCTTGTGGCGTTTTTCCACGACGGTGAAGCCCAGCGCGGTCGCACAGTGGTTGACGTTGAACGCGCGCACGAAGAGATCGCGACGGATGGGCACTTCTTCGAGATGCTCCACGCCGATGATCTGCCCGGGGGACGGGTGCCCTTCGATGTCGCCCCAGATGTCCATCAGTTTCTGGAGCGCCTGTGCCAGCCCGCGATGCACGATAACGCGCCCGGGGGCGATGCCCACGAAGGTGCGCTGCGAGAGGTAGTAGGCGACGCCGGCGGCGTGGTCCATGTGGCCGTGAGAAAGGCAGACGTTGTCGATAGCAATGATCTCGCGCGGTGCACGGCCGACGTCGAAGCAGACGTTCAGCTCGGGCGCGGCGATGACGGTTTCTTCCCCGCCGAGTGAGAAGCCCACGAGGCGCAAGTCGTCCACCTGTTTTTCAATCAGTCTGCCCATAGTCTCCGTCATACGCGAAGGTGCCCCCTTTCGTCCAGCAGGAAAGCGGATTGATCAGCCGAGACATTCGATGCCGATTGCGAATTTGCCGGTCTGCGCACGGCCGAACTGCGGGCGGTGGCCGAATCCGGCGGGGACGGTTACGCTGGGGTTCGTGATACAGATTCGATCAGAACGACCCGCGGATGCCGGTGCTATCGCCGAAGTGGTGCGGCGGGCGTTCGGCCAGGAGGATGAGGCGACCTTGGTGGCGCGGTTGCGATCGCGCGGCGGTTTCGACGAGCGGCTCTCGGTGGTGGCCGAGGCGGAAGGGCGGCTCGTGGGGCACGTGCTTTTTACTCCGATTGCGGTGAAAGATGATATGCGGGAGACGCCGGCGCTGGCGCTGGCGCCGCTGGCGGTCGATCCGGCGCATCAGCGAAAGGGGATCGGCGCTGCACTTGTACGGGAGGGGCTTGCCATTTGTAATTCCCTGGGGCACGAACTGGTCATCGTGGTGGGGGAGGGGGCTTATTACACGCGATTCGGGTTTCAGCCTGCGGGGGCGTGGGGTATCGTGGCGCCGTTTGCCGTGCCCGCGGAGGCTTGGATGGTATTGGCTCTGCGGATTGGAGCCTTGGACGGCGTACGCGGGGTGGTGGCTTATCCGGAGCCGTTTCATGAGGTTAAGTCGAGTTAACTCCAGACGGGACGTGCGGTGCCACCTGGCGGTGGTCGTGGCCTCGATATGGACCGTGACCGTTGTGCAAGGGGGCGATCGCATGACCGGGCGGTCGTTCGCGGGTCGCTCGGAAGTGATCGCGCAACAGGGGGTCGCGGCCACCAGCCATCCGCTGGCCACGCAGATCGCTATCGACATTCTGAAGCGCGGGGGCACGGCGGTGGATGCGGCCATAGCGGCCAATGCCGCGCTGGGGTTGATGGAACCGACGGGATGCGGGATCGGGGGCGATCTCTTTGCCATAGTGTGGGATGCCAAGTCGCAGAAGCTCTACGGGCTGAATGGCAGCGGTCGCAGTCCGCACGGATTGTCGCTGGACCATTTTCGCTCACAGGGACTTACGTCGATTCCGCCTTATGGTCCGCTGCCGATCACGGTACCGGGATGCGTGGACGGGTGGTTCGAGCTGCACCAGCGATTCGGCCGGCTGTCGATGACGGAGGTGTTGGCTCCGGCGATTCGTTATGCGCGCGATGGTTTCCCGGTCACGGAATTGATCGCGCACTATTGGGCGCGGGGTGGAGCAAGGCTCAAGGAGTATCCCAACTTTGCGGCGACCTATCTGCCCGGGGGTAAGGCGCCGGCCAAGGGGGACGTGTTTCGCAATCCGGACCTGGCGCGGACGTACGAGGTTCTGGCGACGGAGGGGCGCAATGCGTTTTACCGTGGCGCGCTTTCGGAGGTGATTTCTGCTTTTTGCGAGCGTACGGGCTGTTTCCTTCGGCAGGAGGATTTTGCCGAGCACTCGTCGACATGGGTGGAACCGGTGGCGACCTCGTATCGCGGATTCGAGGTGTGGGAGCTTCCCCCCAACGGGCAGGGGATCGCGGTGTTGCAAATGCTCAACATTCTGGAGCCGTTCGACCTGCGGGGTATGGGGCACAACTCGGCGGAATATCTGCACCATTTGATCGAGGCGAAGAAGCTGGCCTTTGAGGACCGGGCGCGCTTTTATGCGGATCCGGATTTCAGTCGCGTTCCGGTGGCGGAACTGGTCAGCAAGGCGTATGCGGCGCAGCGGCGCAAGCTGTTTGATGCGCAGTCGGCGGCGCGCACCTTGGAGCCGGGTGACCCCCGGCTTTCCGCGAGGGAGACCATCTACCTGACGATGGCGAATCGCGATCGAAACATAGTGTCGCTGATTCAGAGCAACTACCGCGGGTTTGGATCGGGATTAGTGCCGGATGGGCTGGGCTTCTGCTTGCAGGATCGGGGCGAGCTGTTTTCGCTGGAGGAGGGGCACCCCAACGTCTATGCACCGCACAAGCGACCGTTTCACACGATCATTCCGGGATTCGTGACCAAGGGGGGCAAGCCGTGGTTGAGCTTCGGCGTGATGGGCGGCGATATGCAGCCACAGGGGCACGTACAGGTGCTGTGCAACCTTATTGACTTCGGCATGAATGTTCAGGAGGCGGGCGACGCAGCGCGCTTTCACCACGTGGGGTCGTCGGAGCCGACCGGCGAGAAGATGACCGACGGCGGCTACGTGGCGCTGGAGTCGGGGATCGGCATGGAAGTGAAACGTGATCTCTTCCGGCGGGGGCACCAGATTCGCTTTGAGTCCGATGGCTTCGGCGGATACCAGGCGATTCTCTACGATGCGGAGCGCGATCTGTATATCGCCGGGTCGGACGGGCGCAAGGACGGACATGCCGCCGGGTATTGAAGCGCGGGGACCACAGGCCGATTGCGCGACAGCACGCTTCAGGTGTGGAGCCGTTTGAGCAGGTCGGCCACCGTGGCGCCGAGTTGCTCGACAGACGCCTGTTGCTTTGCGTCCTTGAGGGTGCCGTCGGAAGTGAACGCTTCGTGGGCTTTCATGACCGCGACCTGGTCGGGAATGACGATCACGCGGATGTTGCCGAGGATGGAGCGCAAGGTGACCAGACCGCGCAGGCCGCCGAGCGCGCCGGGTGAAGCGGCCATGATGGCCGCCACTTTGCCGTCGAAGCAGGCCAGCGGCGTTTCGCCATCCACCGGGCGCGAGACCCAGTCGATGGCGTTCTTGAGGGCCGCGGAGACGGAGCTGTTGTATTCCGGGGAGGCGATGAGCAGCCCCTGGTGCGCAAGGAACAGTTCCTTGAGTTTGCGGGCCTGAGCGGGCAGTCCTTCGGCGGCCTCCAGGTCTTCGTCAAACACCGGCAGGGGCAGGTCGCGCAGGTCGACAAAGGTCACTTCCGCGCCCGCGGCGCGAGCGCCGGCGGCGGCGACTTTGACGAGCTGCTTGTTGTACGAACCCTTGCGCAGGCTGCCGGCGAAGGCAAGAATGCGGGGCTGCCCCATGATTGATACTCCTCGTTTTTCGAACTATCAGCGACGCCGCGGCGGGGTTAGTGCCCATCGGGTTGACCGAATCCGGGGCGTCCGCGAGGGCTGCCCTTGACGCTTCACGTAAAGGGGAGCAAGCCCGCGGCTCGCGTCGTTTCTGAGGTTAGGGGTTTCGTCCACGTTGGCTTACTTGCCTTCCTTCGACCAGGCGCCGACGATGGACACACGCAGCTCGATGTCCTTGGCCACGACGTCGGTGCCGGCCGAGGGCTTGATGCCGAATTCCAGCCGATCGATGGTAAACTCGGTACGCAGCACGAGCAGATCGCCATTGGCGCCGCGCATGCGGCTGCCGAGCTTGTCGCGCAGGTGGTTCAGCCGCACGGGCGCGGTGATGGTTTTGGTGACGCCGCGGCAGGTGAACTCGCCGGTGACTTTCATTTCGTAGGCGCTGTCACTCTTTTTGGTCACATCGGTCACCGATTGGATGGTGAATTCGATGGTGGGATACTGGGCGACGTCTATCCAGTCGGCGCCGTGCAGCGTCTTTTTCATTCCCTCGTGTTCGGTGTGCAGGCTGGCGGCGTCGACCACCAGTTTGCCGGTCAACTGTTCCGGGTGGTGCGGGTTGAAATTCAACTTGCCCGAAATGCCCGAAGCGAGTCCCACGATGGGTTCGAGCATGGAATCGAGCACGAAGACGATGGCATTGACACCCTTGGGATCCTTGAAATCAAAGACCAGGGCATCGCCATGGGCGCGGGCGGTGGAGGGAACCAGCAGTCCGGCTCCCAGCAGGAAGCACCAGGTACGGGAACGAATCATCATGTCTTCTCCTCTCTCCAGGGGTTCTCAAACGACCGGAGACAACGTAGCGGCTGAGCGGTCGGCCTGCAACTTCGGGACTTCGTTGGGCGGCGGGGGCTGGCGATCCTTCGCGGGGGGAGGCGGGATTGTGGGCGGCGTTCCTGCGGCACGTTATTGGGATTCGGAAAGTCCGCAACTCCTTCAGAGTTGGGTTTTCGCGGCCCTGCAAACCCTGGGTAGCCGCTGCGCGGCAACCCAGGGCTGAGTTCCGTAACGCCTTCGGCATAAGGGCCGGGACAATCGACTTGCGCCAATGCCTCCGGCGTAAGGGCCGGGACAATCGACTTGCGCCAATGCCTCCGGCGTAAGGGCCGGGGCGAGTTTCGTGCAGTGCGGGCCTGGTTGCGCCCGAACTTCTCGGATCCGCAGTCCGCCTGGCTCGTGGTGCATTCCTGCACGGGGGCGGCATGTTATGATCCCGCGGGGCGGGCTTCATAACGGGTTCGTTCACGGCCGTACGGCGCGCCTCAAAGGAGCTGGCATGATTCGCTGGGGTATCATCGGCTGCGGGGATGTGACCGAACACAAGAGCGGTCCGGGGTTTCAGAACGCTGACCATTCTTCGTTGGTGGCGGTCATGCGGCGTGACGCCGGCAAGGCAGCCGATTACGCGCGACGGCACGGGGTGCCGCGCTGGTACGCCGATGCCGACGCGCTCATTCGCGATCCTCAGGTGGATGCGGTGTCTATCGCCACGCCGCCGGCAAGTCACTGCGAACTCGCGCTGCGCGTCGCCGCTGCGGGCAAGCCGGCGCTGGTGGAAAAGCCGATGGCGCGCGACCATGGCGAGTGCGTGCGCATGATCGAAGCGTTTCGTGCGGCCGGCGTGCCGCTGTTCGTCGCCTACTATCGACGAGCGCTGCCCAAGTTCCTGAAAGTTCAATCGTTGCTGGCGGAGGGGGCCGTTGGCAGGGTGCTGGCGGTGGACGTGAAGCAGAGTTTTCCTACCGGGCCGGTGGATCGAGCCGACCCGCCGTGGCGTTTCCGGCCGGACGTCGGGGGGGGAGGGCTGTTTGTGGACCTGGCGAGCCATTCTCTTGACTTGATGGATTGGCTTTTCGGGCCGGTGGCGGAGGCGGCCGGCTTCGCCGATCGCACGCGCGACGACTACGGGGTGGAAGACGCGGTGGTGCTTTGTTTTCGGCATTCAAACGGCGTGCAGGGGACGGGGCGCTGGCACTTCACGGCGCAGCCGCGGCACGACTGGGTGGAAATCGTAGGGACCGGCGGGTACCTGGGTTTTGCGGTCTTCGGGCCGGAGCCGATCGTGCTGCGGACGGAGCACGGCGAGCAGACCTGGACCATCGGCCATCCGCCGGCCATTCAGCAGCCGTTCATTCAGACGGTGGTCGATCATCTTGAAGGGCGCGGCAGGTGCGCGTCCACCGGAGACACGGCTTCGCGGACAAGCCGGGTGATGGACCAGGTGCTGAAGCCTTTCTATGCGCGCTTGCGGCGGGCGCCGGAATGAGCGCGCCGCTGTGACGAGCGATTGAACGAACGATGTCTGAGTGGTTTTCATCTCCGTGGTTTCAATGGTTGATGACCGTGGCCTGGCTGGCGCTGGGTGCGTTGGCGGGCGGGCACGCGATCATGTACAAGCGCGACGCGCGCAGTGCGGCGTTGTGGCTGTTCATCAGTTTTTCGTTTCCGGTCATCGGCCCATGGTTGTACTGGGTGCTGGGCATCAACCGCATCGAACGTCGGGCCGCGAAGATGCTCAAGGGGCGTGAGCGCCCGCTGTTGCAGGCGGATGATTTCGGTTGGCGGGCCGTCGCCAGTCCGGACTCCATGCCGGTGGGGCACCTGACGGCGCTGCGGAGCATCGCCGACCGGGTGACGCGGCTGCCCTTGCTCTGCGGCAACCGGTTGCAGCCGCTGCACAACGGCGAGGAAGCCTATCCGGCCATGCTCGGCGCCATCGAAGGGGCCGAGCGTTCCGTCACACTCGCCAGCTACATATTCGACTGGGACGAAGTGGGCCGGCGTTTTGCCGACGCGCTCGACGGCGCCGCGCAACGCGGAGTGCGCGTGCACGTGCTGGTCGACGGGATCGGCGCCTTGGGCCATTTCTCCCGGATGGGCCGCCGACTGCTGCAATCCGGGGCGGAAGTGGCCTCTTTCTTTCCGTTGCGGTTCCCGCTTGGCCGGCTGCGTATCAACCTGCGAAACCACCGCAAGATCCTGGTGGTTGACGGGCGTATCGGCTTCAGCGGGGGGATGAACATTTCGCATCGGCACCTGGTGGGCACGGGTAGTCCGCGCCGGGTGGAGGACCTGCATTTTCGCATTGATGGGCCGGTGGTGGCGGAGCTGCAGCACGCCTTCTGCGAAGACTGGATGCTGGCCAAGGGGCAAGTTCTGACGGGTGAGGATTACTTTCCGACTCTCGCACCTGAGGGGCCGGCACAGTGTCGTGCGATCATCAGCGGTCCGGACGAAGACCTGGAGAAGATCCACTGGATTCTGCTCGGCGCGCTGGCCTCGGCACAGCAGAGCGTGCGCATGGTAACGCCTTACTTCGTGCCCACGGCCGCACTGGTGGGGGCGATCGTCATGGCCACGCTGCGCGGGGTGCGCGTGACGCTGGTGCTGCCCTCCGTGACGGACCTGCCGTTCATGCGCTGGGCAGCCGACGCCTATCTCTGGCAATTGCTGGAACACGGTGTGCAGGTGGTGCGGCGGCCGCCGCCGTTTGTGCACACCAAGCTGCTCATCGTCGATGAACGGTGGGTGTTGCTGGGTTCGGCCAATCTCGATCGGCGCAGTTTTCGACTGAATTTCGAACTCAACGTGGAAGCCTATGACGCGGAACTGGCTTTGGGGCTGAGCCGGTGGTTGGATGGGGTCGTCGCCGCATCACAGCCGGTCACACTGGAGGATGTGGACAATCGGCCGGGTTGGAAACGGCTGCGCGACGGCTGGGTGAAGCTCTTTTCCTCTTATCTGTAGCCGCGCGGTCAGCGAATCTTCTCGCTGACCAGGCGACCATCGATGATGACGCCGGTGCAATGCGACGTGTACTCGAAGGGGTCGCCGTCGAAGAGTGCCAGGTCGCCGTCCTTGCCCACTTCCAGCGTGCCGACGCGGTCCGCGATGCCGAGGATCTTCGCCGCGTCGATGGTGATGGTGGCGAGTGCCTGTTCGAAGGTCAGTCCGTTGGCGGCCGTCAAGGCTGCTTCGAAGAGGACGACGCGGGTCTTGGGAACGTAATCCTCGTAGCCGCCTTGCAGGGCCACGGGAATGCCCGCGGCGCGCAGCTTGGCGGCGGTTTCGACGCCGGCGTTCTTCATTTCACCCCAAGCGCGGACCATGGATGGGTGCAGGATGACGGGCACCCCTGCGGCCTTGATTTCGTCCAACAGCAAATAGGCTTCGGCCGCGGAGTCGAGTATCAGGCGAATGTCGAACTCTTTGCCCAACCGCAGGGCACTGACGATGTCCTGTGCCTGATTGGCGGTGATCATCAGCGGCAGCTCTTTGTGAAGCACGCGGACCAGCGTTTCCAGACCGAGGTTGCGATCGGGTTTTTTTTCCGCATCGGCGGCGGCGCGTTTGCGTTCGTATTCCTGGGCCTTGATTAACTCGGCGCGGAGCATGGCCATCATCTTGCCGCGGGTGCCGGGGGACTTGCCTTTTTCTTTTTTCTGCGCGGACGGGCCGAGGGTGGCCGCCAGGGTGGCCGATGCGACGATGACCGCTTCGTCCACGGTGTTGCCCGCGGTCTTGGCGATCAACGTCTGGCCGGAGATGAGTTCGCCCGGGGCGTGGCCGGTGTGAATGGTGGTGACGCCGAAGCTGCGGACCCATTCGACCAGCGCCTCACGCGCGTTGTACGCGTCGACTGCGCGGAGGTCGGGTTGGATGGGCGCCGACCGTTCGAGCTGATCCTGGTCGTGGGGGTGGTTGTACAGGCCGGAGAAGCCGACGGTGCAATGGGCGTCGATGAGCCCCGGTGTGACTACGGCGGCTTCGAGGACGCGAAACCCGTCAGGAATCGTGATTTCGGATGCCGGCGCTACGGCGGCGATTTTTCCATCGCGTATGAGGACCACGCCGTCGGCCAGGGCGGGACCGGCCATGGTGTGGACCACCTTGCCTTTCACAGCCACTTGTGCGACAGCGGGCGCGGCGGCCAAAAGTGTCAGCATCGCGACGCTGAAAATGAAGTTCCTCACGTCAGGAGCCCTCCGCATGATCGAAGCAGCAGAAGTAGGGGGTCTGGTCGTTGCCGGCGCCGTAACCGCCGACGGCGTGCAGGTGATCCTGCGGGTCGGCACGGTCGAAGACCTTCACGCCTTCCACCCAGGTTTCCAGGACCTTGGTGTAGACGCTGAACGGGTCGCCGGAGAGCACGATAAAGTCCGCGTCCTTTCCGGGTTCGAGGGAGCCGATTCGGCCGCCGAGATCGAGCATCTCCGCGCCATGCAGGGTCAGGGCTTTGAGAGCGCCTTCCCGCGACATGCCGGCGCGAACGGCCAGCGCGGCCATGCGAAGAAACAGGCGCGAGTCGGTGATCCAGTCGTCGGTATGGAACGCGACCTTGACGCCGGCGCGTTCGAGAACGCCACCGGTTTCGAAAAAGAGTTCGCTGGCCTCCAGTTTGCCGCCGGGGCTGTCTACCAGGATGACGGAACAAGGTACGCCGGCCTCGGCGATTTCGCTGGCGACCTTCCAACCTTCGCTGACATGGTGCAGCACCACGCGGAAATCGAATTCCTTGGCGATCCGTAAAACAGTAAGGATGTCGTCGTAGCGGTGGGTGTGATGGTGAACGATGCGCCGGCCCTCCAGCACTTCGAGCAGCGCTTCGAGCCCGATGTCTCGCGCGGGCATTTTCTCCACGTTACCGGCGGCGCGTGCGATCTTCTCCCGGTATTCCATGGCTTTGACGAAGCGCTCGCGCACCAATGAAGCGGACTTGGCCCGCGTACCGGGGAAGGGCGCATCGCGCTGCGGATTGGTGCCGTTGGCCATCTTGAGCCCGCCCATGATCCAACCGCCGGCGTCACGATAAAACAGGTCTTCGACGCGGTTGCCGCGGCGCATTTTGAGGTAGATGGTTTGACCGCTGAGCAGGTGCCCGGAGCCGGGCATGATGTTTACGGTGGTCAATCCGCCGGCGACGATGCGGCGGAAGCCGGCGTCGCGGACGTTAAGGGAATCGAAGATGCGCACGTCGGGCTGCAAGGGGGCGCTGCTGTCGGCGCCGCCGATGCCCCCCACGTGGTTGTGCGTGCACACCAGCCCGGGCATGATGACCTTGCCCGTGGCATCGATGCGGTCGGCATTGTCGGGCACCGGCAGGGATGACTCGGGACCCACGGCCATGATCTGACCGTGATGCACAATGAGTATGCCGCGTTCCAGTTCAGCGCCTTGAATGGGAATGATCCGTGCGCCGAGGAAGGCGGTGGGGCGGTCCTGCGCAAGCACGGGCGCGGCAGCACCCAGAAGAACAGTCGCCAACCCCAGCGCGCAACTTCGCCAGGGTTTGGGGTTGCCGGCCGTCGCGCGTCCGTGTGTTACTTTCGCCAAGTAAGAACTGCCTGCCTAGCGCGCGGGACGCGTGGACGGAGCAAACTCGTCGGTCTTTTCGTACCCTTCCGGCACTACCAGTTCGTAAGGGTTCTTCGCGAACTTGGGATCAAGCTTGAGGTCGGTCAGGGTCAGCTGGGAAGCGCCTTTCTCACCGGAGGCATTGGTATTGATCCGATCCACTCGCCGCGGCAGATGGTCCTTCTTCGAGAAATACCAGGTTGCCTCCAGATTGGGGCGATAGAGCACGTGAATCTGCCAGCACTCCTCGTCGCCGATTTTCTCGGTGCCCTGGATTTCCGCCTTGACTGAGTTGATCTCGTCTGAAAACGGCGTGGGGTGGCTGAACTCACGCATGATGAGCGATTGGATGATGCGCCCGTCCGAACCCATCACCTGCGGATCCAGATCGGCATAGACCATTTTCTTGGCATCGTCGATGAGGTAAAACTCCTCGCCATCGTACCCCGCGGTCAGGGTGCGGGTTTCGCTTGACTCCGGCGCCTGCACTTTGCAATTGATCCGCATCTTGCTCAAGGCGCTCTCTGATTTTTCACCGCTCATCACCACCTGCCCTTCCACCGTAGGCAAGCGCGTGGCCACCCAGCCGGTCCCCTTTGACGTTGCGCTATAGGAAACAAGCTTCACCGCCTTGGTCGCGGCGTCGACCTTCTTCAGAACCTCCACCGCTTCCTGGTGTTTGGGATCGTCCTTGGCGCTCTGGGCTTCTGCCTCCGGCTTCTGCTCGCCCTGCTGAGCCAATCCGGTCCCCGCGAGCATCCACCCGAACGTAATTGCGGTTGCAAAAAGCAGCTTCATCATTGGAACCTCCTTTTTTTTGCCCTGTCGCCGTGATCTGGGTCATGGTCGTACAAGCCGGCATCTTACCGTTAGCCGGCCATAGCGACCAGTGGCCGCACCGGTCGCCTATACTGAAAACCCGCCCCACGCAGGCTGCCGACAACTAATTACACACGCCGCCATCGCCGTCATTCGTAGCGCAAGGCCTGAACCGGGTCGAGTCGCGCGGCCCGAATCGCAGGGTAGATGCCGCTGATAATCCCCACCATGCCGGCCATGACGATCGAGAGCAGGATCACGCTTTGGGGCGTATAGGTCTTGAGCACCTGCGTGAATTCGCCGAGGAAATTGGCGATTGCCCAACCAAAGATCAGCCCCAGGCCGCCGCCGATCAGGCTGATGAGGCTGGCCTCGGTCAGAAACTGATTGAGAATATCCATGCGCCGCGCCCCCACGGCGATGCGTACGCCGATCTCGCGAGTTCGTTCGGTTACCGAAACCAGCATGATGTTCATGATGCCGATCGCGCCGACCACCAGCGAAATCCCCGCGATGCTGTAGAGCACGACCTGGAAGATTTTGGCCACCTGTCCGAACTGTTGTTTGAACTGCTCCTGGGTAAGCACCTGGAAATCGTCTTCCGCCCCGGCGCGGATGCGGTGACTGGCACGCAGCGACCGGTTGACGGCATCCGTACAAGAGGCCATGCGACTCGAATCGGCGCATTGGACCGCCATCATAGTCAGGTAGCGGCTGCCGAAGAGCCGGTTCATGGCCGTGGACAAGGGTACGATCACCTGCCGATCTACCTCGACGAAACCGAGGGATCCTTTTTCCTCCATGACCCCGACGACGACCAGGCTCTTGGCGTTGACTTTAACCACCTTGCCTACGGCGGGCAGGGCGCCGAACAACTCCTGGGCCACGAGGTGCCCCAGGACGCAGATCATCGCACCGCCGCGCACGTCCTCGCGAGTGACAAAGCGGCCTTGCACCACCTGATAGTTGTTCAGCGTGGCGTATTCTTCATTGGTGCCCAGCACGTTACCCGCCACGTTGCGGGCGCGGTACTTGATCTGCCCGCTGCCCTGGTACTGCGGCGCGACGCGTGCGATGAGGCCTTCGTTTTCCTCACGGATGCGGTCGGCATCCTCCGGCAGGAGAGAGGCCACCATCATGGAACGGCCCTCGCGCCGCTGGCTGCCGTTAAACACCAGGAGCTGATCGGCCCCGAGGGATTCAAATCGATCCAGGATGTCGCGCCGGGCGCCTTCCAGAATGCTGACCGCCGAGACCACGGCGCCCACGCCGATGATGACGCCGAGCATTGCGAGCATGGACCGCAGCAGGTTCTGCCGCAGCCCGCGAAGCGCCGTCATGATCAATCGTAGATGAAACATTCCGGTATCGCTCCCCGCACGCCCGCTTACGACGAGCGCGCGCTGCCGGCCGTCGCGGTGCCCGGGCTCTTGGGCCGGAACATCCGCCGAAAAGCATCCTGACTCAAGCGGAGCACTTCTTCGCGATGCGCCATATCCACTGCGGCATCCTCCAGAATGCGCCCGTCGCGCATCTGTATCATTCGTTCGGCCTGCACGGCAATGTCCATTTCATGGGTGACCAGCACAATGGTCATGCCCTCGGCGCGCAGGTCGTGGAAAATGCGCATGATCTGCTCCCCGGTGCGCGAATCGAGGTTTCCGGTCGGCTCGTCGGCGAGGAGCAGGCGGGGGTTGTTCACGATGGCACGGGCGATGGCCACCCGTTGACATTCGCCGCCGGACATTTCGCTGGGACGATGCCCGGCGCGCTGGCCCAATCCCACGCGATCCAACGCCCGCCGCGCGGTGTCCCGCGTATAGGCCTGGCGCGTGTACATCAGCGGCACGGCCACGTTTTCCAGTGCGGTCGTGCGGTTGATCAGGTTAAAGGTCTGAAACACAAACCCGATCTGCCGATTTCGGATTCGTGCGAGCTGGCGGTCGCCCATGGCACTAACGGTCTGGCCGGCGAATTCCAGCGTGCCACCGGTTGGACGGTCCAGGCAGCCCAGGATGTGCATCAGGGTGCTCTTGCCGCTGCCCGAGGCGCCCACGATGCTGACGAATTCGCCTTCGCCGATGGAAAGGTCTACGCCATCCAACGCATGCACGACGGAATCGCCCATGCGGTAGTCCTTGCGCAATTTGACGGCTTGAATCATGCGGGAGGCATCGTTCGCCGGGCCAGCACCGGGCGTCATCCGCGGCCCTTCTTGCGATCGCGATCGTGTTTGACCGGGAGACGGGTGTAGACGATCATCCCTTCGTCCAGCCCTTCACGAATTTCCACGTGGTTACCGTCATCGAGCCCCAGCTTGACCGGCACGAATTCAGTAAGCCGCTCCTTCGGATCGGCGCCGGGCTTGGGCACGTAGACGCCGAACCGGCCGTCCGGACCCTCGCGAATCGCCTCGTTGGGGCATAATAGCACGTTCTCGGCATGCTCGGCCGTGAAGCGCACATCGGCGCGCATGCCGGACAGCAGCACATCCCGATTGGGACTGGTGATGACGACGTCCACCAGATAGGTGATCACGTTGCTCAGGCTCTTGGGTTCGGGGTAAATGCGCTTGACGACACCGGTGAATTCCTGATCACGAAAGGACTCGACGGTAATGCGCGGGGGCGTGTCGCCGAGCGCGGCCGCCGCCGTCCAGTCCACCGGAACCGTGGTATCGTTGGTCCGCCCCGGGCGGGCCCAAGCGGGCGCAATGGCCAGCACCCGTCCGATGTCCGACTCGTCCACCTCCGCGCGCACGATCAGTTCATCCACATCCAGCACGACCGCCAGGACGGTGCCCCCGGTCAAAGTGGTGCGCCCGCCCTGGATCACTTCGCCGATCTGGGTGCGCATGTCGGCCACAATTCCGCCGATGGGCGAGACGATATCCGTCTTGATCAGACGCTTTTCTGCGTCACCCAACGTCGCCTGAGCCGACTCGTAGGCGGCCATTGCGCGTTTGACTTCCTGCTCGGCGCGTGGAATGGCGAGCTTGGCTTTTTCCAGCGTGGCGACTGCGGCATCGAGCTGCGCTTTGGCGTTTTCCCAGGCGGTCTTTCGCTGGATTCGCTCTTCATCATTGAAGACTTCGGGGCCGACCTCTTCGATTTTCTCGTAGCGGTAGCGTGAGAACTCCTCGTTGGGACGAAGCTGATCGACCTGAGCCTGGGCGGCTGCCAGATCGGCGGTTTGCGCCTGTTGCAGCACCAGGCGCATCATGGCCAGTTGCGCTTCGGCGATTTGAACGTCCTGCCGCGAACGGTCCACGCTGCGCTGTTCGTCGTCTTTGTTCAGGCGGATCAACAGGTCGCCGGCACGCACGCGGTCTCCGGCAAAACGGGCGAGTTCGATGACCTCTCCGCTGGCTTCCGATTTGATCTCCACCCGCCGTGCGGGCCGTACTTCGCCGGTGGCGTTGATCGGCAGGCGCAGATCGCCGCGGTGCACCGATTCCGTCTTGCCCTCGAGCCCCTCCAACGAAAGGCGCAGCCTGCTGGTGGCGGCTACATATCCGGTGACCATGGTGGCGATCACCAGCAGAAAAATGATGAAGTTCTTCATGACGGTGGTCAGGCCAGGTTGCTGTCCTTACGCCGCCGACGGCAGCGGGGTGAATTCCAACCCGAACGCATCTGCTACCGGCTGGTTGGTGACCTTTCCGCGTTCGATGTTGATCCCGGCGGCGAGCCCGGGATCGTGCTGGCACGCCTTGCGATAGCCGAGGTCGGCCAGTTTGATCGCATAGGGCAGCGTCGCGTTGGTCAGGGCGTAGGTGGAGGTCCGCCCCACGGCGCCCGGCATGTTTGCGACGCCATAATGAACGACGTTGTCCACCATATAGGTCGGCTGGTCGTGCGTTGTCGGACGAATGGTTTCGCAGCAGCCACCCTGGTCTACGCCGACGTCGACAATGACGGCTCCCGGCTTCATGGTCGAGAGCATTCCCCGGGCGACCAGCACCGGACAGCGCGCGCCGGGAATGAGCACCGCACCCACCACCAGATCCGCATTCGACAGGAACCGCTGCAACGCCAGCCGGTCGCTGTAGACCGTGTGGACGTTGGCCGGCATGACGTCATCGAGGTACCGCAGGCGATCAAGGTTCACGTCCATGATGACAACGTTGGCGCCCAGACCGGCAGCGACCTTGGCCGCGTTCGTGCCCACCACTCCGCCGCCGATGACCACGACTTCCGCCGGTTCCACGCCGGGCACGCCGCCCAGCAGAATGCCGCGGCCCATCATGGGGCGTTCCAGATACTTGGCGCCTTCCTGAATGCTCATCTTGCCGGCCACTTCGCTCATCGGCGTCAGCAGCGGCAGGCGCCCCTGTCGGTCGGTGATGGTCTCGTAGGCGATGGCCACGGCATGGCTGCGCATCACGCCCTCGGTCAATTCGCGGTCTGCGGCGAAGTGAAAATAGGTGAACATCACCTGTCCCTCGCGCATCATGGCCCGCTCCGGTGCGAGCGGTTCCTTGACTTTGACGATCATCTCCGACCGGGAGAAGACATCCGCGGCCTTGTCAACGATCTCTGCGCCGACTTCCGCGTACTCCTCGTTGGTGATGCCCGAGCCGATACCCGCTTCGTGCTCCACCAGAACGCGGTGCCCGCGACGGACCAACTCATCGACACCGGACGGCGTCATGCTCACGCGATACTCGTGTGTTTTCGTCTCTTTCGGTATGCCGACAATCATGATCAGGTAACCCCAGAATCGGCTCGAAACTGAGCCTTGTGCATATTGGTCGGCGAATGCACCTCGCCGCCGGTCTTGTCATCCACCGCGGGGCCTCGGCGCACCTTCATGGCGATTCCCCGGGTGCCTTGACACTATATACGCGCCGGGAAACACCCGCAATTCGCCGCTTGGGTATGGCGTTACGAGCTGTGCGAATTTGTCGCCGGCGCCTTTGGGATCGGCTGCGCCGCGGTCCACACCTGAACGCCATCTGTCCGAAGCTCTACCATCACCGCTCCCTCGTCGGCCGTGTTCAGGAGCGAGCCCCCGAATGGCGCCCATTCCGCGTCGCCGCGATTTTCAATCGACCGCTCGTGACTCGACTTGATCATTATTGCGGCGCCGGTGGCGCGGATGAACTCTGGGAGCGTGGTTCTCAAGCTTCCATGGTGTGGCAGGACCAGAACGTCCGCCTCCAGCCCGCCGCGCTCCAACAGCACGGCTTGCGCCGGCTTCTCTATGTCGCCGGTCAGCAGAATGGAGCGTCCGCCGAAGCTCACGCGCAATACGATGGACGCGTCGTTGCTCGACAATCCGGCGACGTCTATGTCCACAGGCCACAGCCGTTCAATCGTCACGCCGCCTTCCTGCCAGCTCCACGGGTCGGTACCCAGCGTTTCGACGTGCACGTTGCGCTCGTTTACCTCGTCCAGCAGGCGCGCGCACGCCGATCCGCGCGCACAAGACGCGGCAAACCAGGGATGAATCACCAGCGACCCCGTGTGGACCGCATCGACCACTGCGGGTACACCGTTATAGTGGTCCAGGTTCGTGTGACTGACAAAAAGGCGGTCTACGGTGCGGATGCCGCGGTGACGCAGAAAGGGCACCACCGTTCGGCGACCCACGTCTTCCACTGAGGAACTTCCGGCATCGTAAACGACATTGCGGCCGTCCGGCAGTTCCAACACCACCGCCAGGCCTGCGCCTACGGCCAACGTGGTCATCCGCAAGCCATGGCGACGATCCCCATTCGAGGTCCAAAAGGTCACACTTACGCCCAGCAACGCGGCAGCGACGATCAGGCAACCGGTATCGCCGCGAATTCCGCGAACCGTTTTGCTCACGCTCGTGACGACAGGCGAACGGTCTTCGAAGGGTTGTGCGCGCTGCGGGCGAAATCGGACGAGAAAGGCTCCAAGAAACAGGTACGCGGCGGTGATCATCCACCAGGGTGGGGGGCGGGTGTCCACCGACGCGGCAGGGAAGGCGGCAAAAAACTCCACACAGCCGATCAACCAGCCGTCCGCCACCCCCAGCGCCGCCGACACCCACGAAGCGATGCTCGAAAGAAACCCGCCGATGGTCGTCTTCAGCACGCCCAGGAACATCACCAGGTACACCAGCGGAAACACCACGATCGAACTCAACCAGCCCCACAACTGCACGCGCCCGAATTGCGCCGCGATGACCGGCAATCCCATCAGCCATGCCGCAATCGACACCGCCGCGATTTCCCCGGTCCGGCGTCCCAGGGCACGCGCCAGTCGGCTCGCTACCGACAACCCCTGCGACGGCGTCAAATCGCGTTCGACGATCGGTTCCCTTCGCACGGCCGAGGAAACCGCATTCCTCAACGCCGGTGCCAGATACACCACCCCCAACACCGCGAGGAACGACAGTTGGAAGCCGATGTCGAAGAGATCGCCCGGGCGGATCACCAGCAAAACGATGGCGGCCGCGCTCAACCAGTTCAGATGCGATCGTGGGCGCACCAGCAGCAGCGAAACGCAAAACAGCATACCCATCAGGCCCGCCCGCAAGATGGGTGGCCGCGGTTCGGCGATCGTCATGTATCCTGCAATGGCGACGAGCGTTACCCAGGCGCAGCGCCGGCGGGTCAGCCCCACCAGGCGGCCGGCGAACCAGACGAACGACAACAGGATCATCACATGCGTGCCGCTGACCGCCAGGAAATGGATGCACCCCGCCTGGGTGAAGACTTCATTGAGCCGCCGATCCAACTGCGAGCGGTGGCCCAGGACCATGGCCTCCAACAGGCTGGCCTCTTCCGCCTGGTCGTCCAGCAGGTCGGCCGTCAGCAGCCCGCGAACGAATGCGCGAAGGCGGTCGGGCAGGCTTCGCTTCTCAGGCAAGGCGGGGTCGAGTCGGCGGACGCTCTCGCGATGTTCACAGATGAACCCGGCCACCACGCCCTGGCGGCGCTGGTAACGCGCCCAGTCAAAGGCCCCGGGATTCTGCGGCGGGCGGAGCCCGTACAGCCAGCCGAACACTTCCACCGGCTCGCCCATGCGCAGGTCGAGCAACGGCTCCCGTACGGTCACGCGAATGCGCCCGGAGGTGGCAACCGGTGCGTCGATCCCCTCGATAAAGGTCGCGTCGAGAAGGAATGCAGTCCGATCCCCCCGAAAGCTCCATTTGGCAAACGGCGTGTCCGGTTTGGGGATCAACTGCGGCGGCGATGCGACCCGTCCGGTGATCCGTGCCAGTTGTGCCGGATCATGAACGAACCGTGCGACGCTGTCGGGCGCCAATGTCCGCGTTCTGGTCTGGTGGGTGACACCACCACAGGCGAGGGCGGCCGCCACGACCAGAAGGGCGTGTGGGGCCGTACCGCGAAAGAGCCCCGGCCAGACAACCGCGGCGACGGCCAGAATCAGCGCGGGCGAATAGATCCACGCGGGGGGCATGACGGCGTGGTCGATGGCGATTCCGATGACCAGACCGACGGCCGCGGGCAGCAGGGGCGCCAGATGAAGGAAACTCGCCCAGCGTGATCGGGCCGATTCCATGGGTATCTCAGCTTTCATTCGTCCCGTGAACTGCGGTGGTAGCGACCCGGCGGCGCGCGCCGTGGCTCATCAAACCGGCCAGATCAACTTGCGCGTGCGTTTACATTGCTCAGCCAGGGTTCTTGACGATCCACGATCAGGGCGGCGCCCGGGGCGACCGGGGGCAACCCGTCCATTTGCACTGAGGTGACGCCGCGATTCACCGCCATGAGTCCGTAGTGCAGCCCGATGACGTGCTCCAATAAGGTGGCCAGAAGATCCGTGGTTTCCAGGGATCGCGCGGGGAAGTCCGAATCAGTTTGCGGAACCTGTATCCGCACATGGCACGCGGCACGGGGTAACGCGGACGCCCGGGCTGTGTCGTCAAGCCTACTCCGGGAAGCCAGGGTCAGCTCGACCCGACCCACGCTCCAAGCCAGGCGACTGCGGTCGCCGGACTCCGTGCCCCTTGGAACATTCCAACGCAAGGAGGTCGGCGGACCGAACGACTCCCACAAACGGGGCAGCCAACGCTCGACATGGGCAACATCCGAATCGTCTCCCGTAACGAGCACCTGTAGATCGGGCGCCGGGTGGGAAACAACATCCACCAATAGGGAAATATCCGCCGGATCAACGGGGAGCGGTTCGGTGATCGCATCGGTTCTGCTGGGGTGCCAACCTGATCGTGCTTCCCAGGCGGCCGCGCTGGGCTGCCACGCCAAGTCAAACCGGCTATGCAGCGGCCCCGCATAGGGACAGTCGTTGGGCGGCATGCGCACCAGATTCTTGAGCCAGTGGTAAGCGCCGTAGACTCCCTCCACGTCACCAGCGTTCAACCCGGTGCGAACGAGTATCGTCGGACGATTTCGTTGCGGCAGGCCATGCAATTGGTCCCTTCGCCCAAGGGTCACCAGTTGCCGACTCACACGGTCGTTGGGGACGTCGTCATCGTGCACCACGAATGGGGCGAAGCGGAACGCCGTCTCGCGGATCATGCCGTGAAAGTCGCCCGCGGTGCGGTGCGGAACGGTGTATTGTCCGAAAGGCGTCGGGCATCGGCCCAGTATGTTCTGGATCAGGTGCCAGCCCGGCAACGGTTCGCTCATGGTGGAGGGTTCGGCTTCCAGCGGTTCAATATCGAGGACGAACAACGCCCCCTTGGGGTTAATGCGAAACAGCGCCGCCGGGCGATTAGAAGTAACCTCGCGGTCACACATCGACTCCAGCAGCGTTTCCAAGCCATATCGCTTCAAGAAATTCCGCTGTTCCGGCGTTCGCCGGTAGTGCCGCTGAACGAAGCTGCCGGGTTGGGAGCCGCGCCAGGCAAACGCGAAACAATCGTGCAACGCGAAACCGTGCGTTGCATAGTTGGCGTGGACCACGCGCGCGTGGATCGGGTCATCGTCCTGTTCGATGGTGCGGACGCGCAATCGCCCGCCGCTCAGCTTCGCAAACGCCGACAACGATATCACGACAATTCGTTCGTCGGCCAACCGGAGCAGCGCGGACAGGTTCGGAACACCTGCGGGCGGTAACGGATCGGGCATCAGGATCGCATCCGACCGTGCCAGTTGAGTGGAAAGAGGGGTCGATGGATCGAGTGCTGAGGCGTGCCGTTCGCCAAAGAGGAGCCGAAGCCTGTGCGTGAGAGCGCGGCCTTCCGCCGTGGCCGAGACCACGCTTACTTTTCTGACCACGCGCGGAACGCCCAATGTGGCGCGCGGGGCGGGAATCGCTAAGGGATGAGATTCCTCCTCGGGTTCGATGATCTCGATGAATCGAACCTCGTGGATGACCGCCCAGCCCTGCGCATCGACCAATCCGCAGGAAATACGCAGTCGCCGGACCCCGGCGGGCGCCTGGTAATACGTTCGAATGTCCACGGGAGAGGTGGTTCGTCGAATGGCCGGAGTCACCATCGCGGGGCCGGGCGTTCCCCCTGCAAGCAGGGGTTGCACGCATAGGACCGCGCCCGCCCTGTCAGCACCAGCTTCCGCCGACGTGCTGATGACAGCGTCAATTCGATAATGCGTTCCGGGCTTGCAAGTCACCGGCTGACAAAACAGGGCTCGGCCAGGTGTGCGGTCCAGCTCAATCATCATTCCGGCGGGGGCCGAGGATGGCAAACCGCCGGTTCGGCGCCAGCGCGCGGCGCGCGGCGTTGAGGTCTCCCACGACCACCCGCGGGGCTCGGTACGCCCCGCTGCCAAGCTGGGGTTGACCAGTCGATTAACGGCTTTCTTCACGTTGGCACGCTCTTTAGCAACCGTGCGGCGTGTATAGCGAACGGCCTCCTGAATTGCAACCGTCGTTGCCGCGCAGGACAGCGATGAGTCCGTGCCGGGGCGGCGTTCGGGCGTCTCGCCATCGAACCAAGGCGCGAGTATGATCGCCTTCCATGAATGACACCACGAACATCATCGAACCGGAATCGCCGGTCCAGACCGCCCCCGCGGAGTCGGTCACACCGGAGTCAATCGTCGAGGCGCTGCTGTTGGCCACCGACGTGCCGCTTCCCGGCGCCAAGATCGCGCAGATACTCGGTGTCGGGGACGCCGGCGACGTCAAACAGCATGTCGAGGCGCTCAACGAACGCTACGAACGCATGGGTTGCTCATTCCGCGTGGAAGCGATCGCCAAGGGGTATCAGTTGCTTACGTTGCCACAGTTCAATACCTGGATCGCCAAGCTGCACAAGGCCCGGGCGGACTCGCGCCTCTCCCCAGCGGCACTGGAGACCCTGGCGGTGGTGGCGTACAAGCAACCCGTGCTTCGCGCCGATATCGAGGCTATTCGGGGTGTGGCGGTGGGTGACATGCTGGTCCGCTTGCGCGAGGTGAATCTGGTCAAGATCGTCGGCCGAGCTGAAGAGGTCGGCCGCCCGCTGCTTTATGGTACCACCACCCGGTTCCTCGAAGTTTTTGGTCTATCGTCCCTCAAGGCGCTTCCCAAACTGGAAAACGATAGCGCGCCCACGCTGCCGCCCATGGCGGTCGATGTCACGACGTAGCCGGGCGGCCCGGCCGGGCGGCGCAGGCGCGGACCTGTGATTTCCCGAAACCGAGGGTGCCACTTGGTTCCGCGGGCGGAATTGCGCCACCCGCCGGGCCGGCCGGCGGCGGCGGAGGCGGCTCGTAGGTCGGACGTTGGAAACGTGGTAGGGGGGGGGGAACTCTACCGCTCGTCATATCACAGACCGAGACCAGATTTCCGAAAAATCCCATATTGACGCGCGGACCGCGCGTTGTATGGTTATCCGCCGATTTGGCGGGTTGCGACTGCCGGCGAACGTGTGCCGAACAGTCGTCGTCGCGGCCGAGACTGATGCGACCCGATCAGCCGGTCCTGAGAGTGGAGAGTATGGACGAGAGCAGTTGCGGTTCCGACACGGAACCCGGTGGGCGGTCCGCCGCCCTGAATCTGATCGTTCTCAACAACATGACGGCCACGGAAGAGGCGTTGCCCGAAAAAGTGCCATTACGTGGCACTCCGAGGCGGGCATCGCCGGCGAGGCGATCCCCAGGCCCGCCGCGTTCCGTCCGCATGGTCGTCAGCCCCTCCGTCGCTCGATTCCGCAGACAATTTTTCCCTCAGGCCGCCACCGCCGATTGGAATGATTGGCGCTGGCAGCTCCGCAACCGCATTCGCAGCCTGGAGGCGCTGGAACGCGTGTTCCAATTGACGGAAGCGGAACGCCAGGCTGTGCACCGCCTGGGTGGGCACCTGCCCGTGGGCATTACGCCCTACTACGCCGCGTTGTGCGATCACGCGGACGCCGCCGAGGCGCTGCGCGCCACCATGATCCCGGTGGTTGATGAACTGTCGCTCAACCCCGGGGAAGCCAGCGACCCCCTTGCCGAGGATGATTGCAGCCCGGTTCCCGGGTTGGTGCATCGCTATCCGGATCGCGTGCTGTTTCTGGTTACCAACTTCTGTGCGACCTATTGTCGATACTGCACCCGCGCGCGGCTGGTGGGCCAGACCGGCGAGTACCATTTCAACACCCGGCAGTCGGAACAGGCCATCGAATACATCGCCGCGCACCCCGAAATCCGCGATGTGCTGCTTTCCGGCGGCGACCCACTGACCATGGACGACCGCCGGCTGGAGAGCTTGTTGCAACGATTGCGCGATATCCCGCACCTGGAGTTCCTGCGGATCGGAAGCAAGGTCCCCGCGGTCCTGCCGCAGCGTATTACGCCCGAACTGGCGCGCATGCTCCGCAAGTACATGGTGTGGCTCAGTGTCCATTTCATGCACCCGCGCGAGCTGACGCCGGAGGTCAAGCAGGCCTGCGAGCGCCTGGCGGACGTGGGCATTCCCCTGGGCAGTCAGACGGTGCTGCTCAAAGGCGTGAACGACGACGTGGACACGATGAAACGGCTCATGCACGGCCTGTTAATGATGCGCGTCCGCCCTTATTACCTGTACCAGTGCGATCCGATCCAGGGTTCGGCGCACCTGCGCACGCCGATCGAAAAGGGCATCGAGATCATCGAAGGGCTGCGTGGGCATACCACGGGTTACGCGGTGCCCCATTTTGTGGTCGACGCCCCCGGCGGCGGGGGCAAGATTCCGCTGGTTCCCGAGTACATGCTGGGCCGCGAGGGGGACGAGGTGATTTTCCGCAACTACGAGGGTCGGCAGTTTCGGTACTTCGATCCCGTGGGGAGATAGAAGGACCCAGGGTACAAGACAACGAGTTTGCTCGCAGTCGATAGACTGTCCACCGTGGGTGAGACGCGCTCGCGAGGGGGTTTGAGCCGAAGCAACCCGTGGCACCAGGAGTTGAGGAATCGCATGAAACCGCTCACCGTGGGGATGACTTATGACTTGCGCGACGATTACCTCGCGCTGGGTTTCACCGAGGAAGAAACCGCCGAGTTTGATCGACTGGACACCATTCAGGCGATCGACGACACGCTGAGATCGCTCGGTTACCACCCCGTCCGCATCGGCCACGTCAAGCACCTGGTCGCGCGGCTGGCCGCCGGCGAGCGCTGGGATCTGGTGTTCAACATCGCCGAGGGGGTGCGCGGCGTGGCGCGCGAAGCCCAGGTGCCGGCGCTGCTCGACGCCTACGACGTTCCCTACACGTTTTCCGATCCCATGGTGCTGGCGGTCACGCTGCACAAGGGCATGACCAAGCGCATCGTCCGCGACCTCGGCCTGCCGACGGCAGACTTCTGTGTGGTGGAAACCGAAGAGGAAATCGCCCGGGTCAACGTGGGTTTTCCCGCCTTCTGCAAACCGGTGGCCGAAGGAACGGGCAAAGGCATCACCGCGGCCTCAAAGGTGCATTCTTCCACCGAGTTGCGCCAGGTGTGCGCTCATTTGCTGACGGTCTACGCGCAACCGGTGCTGGTGGAGGAGTTCCTGTCGGGCCGCGAGGTGACGGTCGGCATCACTGGAACCGGTCCCGCCGCCCAAAGTGTGGGCGTGATGGAAATCTGCCTCCAGGCCGGCGCCGAGATGGAGGTCTACAGCTACCACAACAAGGAGCATTACGAGAAACTCGTCAGCTATGAACTTGTGGAGGGGGCGCTGGAACGCGAGGCCGTCGATCTCGCCCTGGCCGCGTGGCGCGGGCTGGGCTGCCGCGACGGCGGGCGGATCGATCTCCGGGCCGACGGCGCGGGGCGATTGCAATTTCTCGAGGTCAATCCGCTGGCGGGGCTGCATCCGATCCGTTCGGACCTGCCCATTCTCGCCGCGAAGAACGGTGTACCCTATCGAGAATTGATGCGGCGAATTATGGACTCGGCATTGCGAAGGACGAATCTGCCGGCCGGTTGTTCATGCGCCGATCCGATGGCGGCAACGACCGCGGTGTTGTGATCCTGCGCCCTTCCATGCCGATCGTCTTTCGCTTCGGGGACTGATGCTCATGCGCGTGGCACTGCTCCACGACCAATTGGCGGCGGGCGCGCGAGCCGACGAGTTGGACGTGCTGGTCCAGATGCGTGCCATCGCCGACGCGCTTCACACACTGGGGCACCACACCGAGTGCCTACCGTTTACCCTGCAACTCGGCGACGTTTCGCACAGTCTGCGCAAGTCCGCCCCCGATCTGGTCTGCAACCTGGTGGAAGCGGTAGGGGGGCACGGGCGCCTGATCTACCTCGCCCCGGCCTTATTGGATTCGCTCGGCATTCCGTACACCGGCGCGCACACCGAGGCCATGTTCCTCACCTCAAACAAAGTGCTCACCAAGCGGTGGCTCCGGGCCGCCGGGCTACCGACTCCGGTGTGGTTCACGCAAGATGACCTCGCCGGGTTATCGATCGTTCCACGGGGCCGCTACCTGATCAAATCTGTCTGGGAAGAAGCCTCCGTCGGATTGGACGAAGACTCGCTCGTCGAGGTGGAAGACGCCGCCGCCCTCCAAAAGGAAATTGACCGGCGTCGCGATCGTCTCGGCGGCGAGGGATTCGCCGAAGAATACGTGGACGGCCGGGAATTCAACCTGTCTCTACTGGCGGTGGGGGAGGGGCAGGGGGGCGAAGGTGGCGCGTGCCGGGTGCTGCCCGCTGCGGAAATCGAGTTTGTGGATTATGCCCCCGATAAACCCCGCATCGTCGGCTACCGCGCCAAATGGGTCGAGGATTCCTTCGAGTACCGCCACACGCAGCGGACGTTTGCCGTCGAGCCCGCCGATCGTCCACTGGTCGACGAATTGGTCCGCCTGGCCCAGGCCGCCTGGCGCCACTGTTCACTCCGCGGATATGCCCGGGTGGATTTCCGGGTCGATGCGGTCGGCCGACCCTGGATCCTCGAAATCAACGCCAATCCCTGCCTTTCCCCGGACGCCGGATTCGCCGCGGCTGCCGCGGAAGCGGGAATCGGTTACAAGGACCTCGTGGCGGAAATCGTTGCCGATGCGCTTCGCCAGACCCCGAAGTGACGGACGAGATGAATGAACCGATGACCATACGCCCCGCCCAAGGCAACGGCGGCGAACTCGGGCGGTGGGGGGGGCTCACCTTCCGCGACGACGTCCGCCCGACCGACGTCGCCGCGGTGCGGGTAATCGTGAGTTCCTCCGGGTTCTTCTCCCCGGCGGAAATCGACGTCGCCGTTGAGCTGGTGCAGGATCGGCTGGCGAACGGCGCCGATAGCAGCTATCGCTTTCTGTTCGCCAACGATGCCGACCGCGTCGTGGGCTACACCTGCTTTGGACTCATCCCCTGCACGGTATCGAGCTTTGATCTCTACTGGATCGCCGTCCACCCACAAGCCCACGGCCGGGGCATCGGTCGCGAATTGTTGCGACGAACGGAAGTGGCGATCGTCGCGTCGGGCGGCAGCCGCGTATACATTGAAACATCGTCACGATCGCAGTATGAACCGACGCAGCGTTTCTACGCCGCCTGCGGCTATCGGGAGGCAGCCAGGCTGGCCGATTTCTACGCCCCCGGCGACGGCAAGATCATCTACGAACGCTTACTATGATGTCGCCCGCCCCCGCACCGCCCGCGCCGCTGCTGCATATCCGAAAGCTCGCCATCGATTTCGATACTTACGCCGCGCCGGCCAACGTGGTGGATGGCATCAGCTTGATCGTGCCGCATGGCGGGGCGGTGGCCCTTGTGGGCGAAAGCGGTTGCGGCAAGAGCGTTACGGCCATGTCCATCCTGCGGCTGCTCCCCACGCCCCCGGCGCGCATTCGCACCGGCGAAATCCTCTTTGCCGACTCCGACCGCGGCCATCCCGTAGACCTGCTCACCCTCGCCGACCGGCCGCTCCGCGCCATTCGCGGCGGGCGGATTGGCATGATCTTCCAGGAACCCATGACCGCCCTGAACCCGGTGTATTCGGCCGGTGAGCAGATTGCCGAGACGATGCTGGCGCATCGTGGGGTCACGCCCGCCGCCGCGCGGGCCGAATCGGTGGGGCTGCTCAAGGAAGTGGGAATCCACGACCCTGAGCGTTGTTTTGACGCCTATCCCCACGAACTTTCCGGCGGCATGCGGCAGCGCGTGATGATCGCCATAGCTCTGGCCAACACGCCGGCCCTGTTGATTGCGGACGAGCCCACCACCGCCCTCGACGTGACCCTCCAGCGGCAGGTGCTCTCCCTGCTCGGCGACCTGCGCCGCCGCCGGCGGATGGGCCTGCTGCTCATCACGCACGACTTTGGCGTGGTCGCGGCCGCGGCGGAATACGTTTATGTCATGTACGCCGGCCGCATCGTCGAAGCGGGACCGGTCCGCGCGGTCTTACAATCTCCCCGGCACCCCTACACCCGCGGTCTCTTGGCCTGTGTGCCGCGCCTGTCGCAGAAGGGGCGGAAGGTGTCGGCGATTCCCGGCACCGTGCCACCGGCCGGGCGGCGGCCGGCTGGGTGTGCGTTCCACCCTCGGTGTGAACTCAGCGCCCAGCGTGCCGAACGGCCTGATCGCGAGAGCCTGGGCATCACCGGTGAATGGACCGGGCGCGCTCTCCGGCGATGCGTGGAGGTGTACCCCGGCGAGCGGTCCGGCGTGCCCGCGCTCCACGCCGCCGCCGCAGACCACCACGTGGCCTGCTGGGAGGTGGAGCCTCATCCGGCTCCCCGCGCGATTTCGATCGATCTAGCCGCCTCGTAGAAAAGTGGCGTCCCTGACCGTCCCGAGGGTGAAACCGTCAGCCGCCGAGTCGCGCCCCGGGGCCCCAATACTGCCGCCTGGTCGCCGCCGGTTTCCAATATTGACCCGGCCGACGGCCCGCGCCAGCGTCCAATAATCGTTTCAAGTTTTTCAATGCTGATATCCGATTCCCCTAGCAGCGGTCGCGGGCGCAAGGAATGCGCCAGAGCGCCGGTCCATGGCCGGCGGCGCGGCGGTTTTGGTTTCCCATCGGAGAGCGGCAGGAGGCGGCTCTGCGATGCGGCTGAGCAATCGCCTCCCTCGTTTCTTTTCGAGGGCCGATCTGTGCGCACCATTACCATCGCCAATCAAAAGGGCGGCTGCGGAAAAACCACCGTGGCCATCAACCTCGCCGCTTCCATCGCCCGCGAGGGTCGCCGCGTGCTGCTCATTGACCTCGACCCGCAGGGCCACTGCGCCCTGGGCATGGCCGTGCCCGACGATCAGATAGACCTTTCCATCCTCGAATGCCTGCTCTCCCAGGTGGAGGGGGAGCCGGTGGAGCTGTCGCGCGTCACGTGGCAGATTTCCAGCAACCTCGACCTTGCCCCGTCGCGCTCCAACCTTTCGCAGTTGGAGCCGAAGTTCGGCACGCGCGAAGACGCCGACCGCCTGCTGCGGCACGTGCTGGAGGCCAACGCCGCGCGCTACGACTTCGGCGTGGTGGACTGCCCGCCGCACCTGGGCGCGCTGATGCGCAACGGCCTGTGCGCCGCCGATGAGGTGGTCATCCCGGTCGATACCGGCTTTTTCTCGCTGCACGGGCTCACGCAGCAGCTCACGACCATCGAGACGCTCTGCGAGCGCAACGGCGTGCACCCCGCGGTGAAGGTGCTGGCCAACCAGTACGACGTGCGCACCAAGCTGGCGCGCGAGATACTGGCGGAGCTGCGCAACCGCTACAAAGGCATCGTGTACGACACCATCGTGAACTTCAACACCAAGCTGAAGGAGGGCGCCAGCTTCGGCCAGCCGATCACCGAGTTTGCCCCCAACAGCATGGGCGCCCGCGACTTCCAAAAGCTGGCGCGCGAGATCATCAACGGCACGCCGGTGAACGTGCCCACGGCCGAGTTGCTCAAACACATGGAAAAACTCGCCGCCGATGCGGAGCGCCTGCTGGCCACCACGTCCACGCTGATCGACCGGGGCGGCCCTGCAGAAAGCGAGCCGCGGGCTTCAGCCCGCGCGGACCTCTCGGAAACGGCCACGCCACGACCTTATTCCCCCCGTGTGGCTCCGGTTTCTCAACCGGTGGATTCAGGTGTGTCCCCGGTTTCTCAAGCGGTGAGTCCTGTTGGTGTGGCACCGGTTTCTCAACCGGTGAAAGCTCCTGTGGGACCGACTTTCCAACCGGTCGGCCCCGATGGTGTGGGACCGGTTTTCCAACCGGTCAGCCTCTCCACACCTGAACCCGCCGCCGACCTTGAACCCGCCTCCGCCTTCTACGAGCGCGTCGACCGCCAGATCGAGGCCGTCTACGGCGTCCGCCAGAACGGCGAAGAGGTCATTTTCCGCGCCCGCCACCCGGAGGCGGCCGAAATCCAGCTCGCCGGCGACTTTAACGACTGGATGCCCCACACCACGCCCATGCGCCGGCTGGCGGACGGCGACTTCGAGGCGCGGCTGCGCCTGCCCCGCGGGCGGTACCGCTACCGCCTGGTGATCGACGGCCGCTGGTCGCACGACCCCCACAACCCGGCATCGGAAATGAACGACTACGGGGAGGTGAACTCCATCGCGGAGGTGAGACAATAGCGACTATCGAGGTGCTGTAAGCCGTAGCCATTGGGCATAAAAGGATGTGCGGCGACGTAGCCTCCCCGGTGATATACGGGTTGCGGCGGGCAGCCGTAGGGCGGGCTCCGCCCGCCGTTGGGCGACGAAAAGCGAGTTGCGGCGGGCAAAGCCCGCCCTACGCTATCGTCCATGCCCAATTACGTCC
>CAZMVD010000020.1:0-44526 GCA_964569425.1 uncultured Phycisphaeraceae bacterium | reverse complement strand
CCACGCTGCCGCCCAGGTCGGTGAGCGCGATCACGTTCCAATTCGCGTCCTGGTGGATATACAAGTCGCCCCGTCCGGCCGCGCGCATCATCACCAGCTCGTCGACCCTTGACCCGCCGCCGCGTGCTGCGCACGCCTTCGCTTTGCGAAGGTGCCACGCGGTGGCACGCAACGCGTCAAGGGCGGGTGTCCTGGGTGCGATGAATTGTTGAACCATGTTGCCCGATCCGTCGTTGACCTGGGCGATCTTCCAGCCGTCATAAATATAGACGAACGTGCCGTTAAAGTCACCCGAATTCGTGACGATTTTCTTGATTCTTCGCCCGGCGCCGTCGTACGCGGCCTGCTGGATCACCCGGTCGGCGTCGTTGGATGCCCGGACCTTGACCAGCCGGTTCGCACCCTTGACACGGCAGTGCCCGCCTCGCGGGCAGTCCGCCTGCGGCGGACGCGTGCTTCGCACGCACTGACGAGTCAAGGGCAGGCGCATCGTAGACGTACACCAGCTTGGCGTCGTCGATCAGGTTGCCGGCGTGGTCATGGGCCACCGTGAGGCTGGTGCCGCCGAAGGTCTCGTCCACCACCATCCCTACCGTCGTTCGCTTCGTGCTCACTTCCTTCGGGCAGACTCGCGGGCCTTTCGCTCGCCTCCTGCTCGCTTTACCCATGGCGGCCCGCTCGCGTTCGCTGCGCTCACCATCGCCCACGTCGCTCGCCCTTGACACGTCGCCGCGTGCTCTGCACGCCGTCGCCGTGGCGACAGTGCCACTTACGTGGCACGCGACGAGTCAAGGGTCCATATCGTCGTCCGCGTTATTATCGTAGCCGATCTTGAGGTTGTCGAAGCGCGGATTGCCCCAGCCGCCGAAGGCCACCCGCCCCGCGGCGTGGTCCGGTTGCAAGGCGGGAGTATGTACCTGACTTCGGCTGCATTACATGAAAAATCAAGATGCCCGACCGTCGCCAGGGACAGGGCGATATTGGTGCCGGCAGGTGCAAGCACCTGCCCTACTTCGCCGCGATCTCGTCGGCGAGGTCCACGGCCTTCTGGTAGACCTCCAGCTTCTCGAAGGCGAACGGCATGGCCGGATCATACCGGGAGAGATAAGAAAGTAGAAAGAAGACCGCAGGAGAGAGCGTCATCGCCGCCGGGGCGCTCCCTCGTCCGGCAAGCGGGGATGCTACCTTCTCTACTTTCTCCCCTCACCTGCTCTCGATTTTGAGCGGCCCGAAAGCCGCTCAGAATCGGGGCGGCGGGATTCGAACCCGCGGCCTCCTGCTCCCAAAGCAGGCGCGCTACCAGGCTGCGCCACGCCCCGCCCGACGCCGTAGCCAACGACAATAGCATGACCGGGCGAAGGTAGCCAGCCAATGCGACCCCTCACGAGGTCCGTGACGGATTCGGCGGAAAGGCGATTCCAAGCCAGAATCGCGATGTTGGACGGAAGATGCGGGCAGGGTTGATGGCAAGCGACCGCTGGCTTTGCGCTCGCGGCAGGTAGCGGCGCAGTCGATCGCGGAACCTCCGCGCGGGCTGAAGCCCGCGGCTCGTAACGGCTCGCGGCTCCATGCGGTGCACGGCCCTAAACAGAGCCCGACTCGATTCCGTCAAGGCACATGCCGGACGTGCCAATCGGGTCGCTCAAGAAACGCGGTCGGTGCTCTGCGCCGCCGCGCGATCGCGGAGCCGTTCCGCGTTTTCGCCGATCCAGGCGAGTTTTCGCCTGACCATCTGGAGCACCCGATAGCCGGCCCAGGGACCCACCGAACCGGTCGCCTGAATCGGCACCACACACTCGGCGATCAGCGCTTCCGCCATCAGGTGCGGCAGGCACGCCCATTCCTCCTCGGTGAGCACGTGCAGCGATTCGTATCCTGCGAGAAACGCGCGGTACCGCTCTTCGTCCAGATGGTCCGGCCACGTCGAGGGATCACCGCCGGCAATGATTGAGAATTGCAGTGCGCCGTTGGCCACGTCGATGATCCGCCGCGACCCGCGCACCGCGTCGTAATCGAGCACTGCCGCCACGCGATCACGTCGAAACAGGAGATTTCCCGGGTGCCAGTCGGAATGGATGATCGCTTCCGGCGCCCCCTCGAATCCGACGGAGATGGCGGCGTCGGCCGCGTTGTCGTACGCGTTCAACAGAACCTGCGTCAGCGCGGCCAGCGCCGCGTCGTCGCCGGTGAAGCTGTCGTGGGCGCTGAGCGTGGTGCCGATGCGGTGCAGCCCCTCGCGCGCCGCCTCCGCGTCGTGGTAGTCGCCGCGCGGCGTGGGCAGCGAGGCGGGGGTCAAGAAGCCGCGCATGGCTCCGTGAAACCGCGCCAACGTGAACCCCGCGTCATTGGTTTCTGCGGTGGAGCGCCGATAGGCCTGTGCGGGGACAAACTCAAACAGTTCATACACGTGCTCGCGAAGTTGCAGGTATGTATCCCGGTGGTTGCGTTGCTGAATCAGCCGCGCCACGGGGAACCCCTCGGCCGCCAGGCGCTGCTGTACGCGATGGGCAAAGCGCACGCGGTCGGGGTTGGCGCGCTGCGCGTCGCGTCGCTTGAGCAGAAACTTGCCCCGCTCGCAAACGATGCCCACCTTGGGGCTGCGGCGCGAGCCGCGCGGAAACTCGGTGACCGACTCGATCACGCCGAGGTCGTAGTGGCTGAGCACGACCGCCAGTTCGGCTGCATCGAATGACGCGTGTTCGGACAACGCTGAATCCCCTACGCCGTTGGCGGACTTGGTGCCCACACCGTACCATACGATCTTATCCCCCGAGTTTGCTGGGTCAAAAACAATCGGTGGCCTGACGGAAGAGATGCCCGCGATGGATCGTGTACAAGGATGGACGCTGCTCAACGAGTATACCACCAACGTCGCCCTGGTTCGCCACGGCCAGTGCGTGGAGGCGGCGATGCGCTATTACGCGGTTCAATGCGGCGGCGACGTGGAACAGTGGGGGCTCGCGGGCCTGCTGCACGACTTCGACTACGAGCGCTGGCCCACCCCGCCGCAACACACCCGCGAAGGGGCGGCAATTCTGCGGGCGGGCGGCTGTGATGAAGAAGTCGTCGGCGCGATCCTTTCGCACGTGCCCTGGAACCTCGACGAGTTCCCGCGCGATCGACCGATACGCTGCGCCCTTTTCGCCTGCGACGAACTGTGCGGCTTCCTCTATGCCTGCGCTCTTGTCCGCCCCGAGCGACTCCTGGGCTTGGAGCCCAGAAGCGTCATCAAGAAACTCAAGCAGAAATCGTTTGCGGCCGCGGTCTCGCGGGAGGACATTCACGACGGCGCCGCCTTGCTGCAACTACCGCTCGACACGCACATCGCTAATTGTATTGCCGCGCTCCAGCCGATTGCCGGCGACATCGGTCTGACACCATCACAGCAGGCATAGAATCGTCCTCGCGCTTTGGATGCAGGGCAAAGCGCTCGGGTCTGCCGGGGCAGAAGCACGCCTAATCAGCCGGTTTGTGAAACCGGTTCCGGGCGCGGTCCCGGTCCTGACGTTTCCCAAGCGGCAGACCGTGGCGGCAAGGAAATCAGGCAAAGGGATCGTGGACCACCGGCTGGCCGCAGTACATGCACTTGGGAAACCGCCGGGCGATGGGGCGGGCACACTGCGGACACGACACCGCCCCGCGGCGCACTTTCCCGTCCAGTTCGCCGTCGGTGAGGTCCAACTCGTTGATCCGCTGGACCAGGTCGACGTCGCTCACCCCCAGTTTGTCGCGCACGATGGTCCATAATGCCTCGCACGCCAGCAGCGCACGCTCCAGCTTGGCTTCCAGTTGGTCGACATTGCGCCGCGCCGTCCGCGCCACGCTCCCCGCCTCCGCCGCCTCGCGCGCCGCCATGGGGTCCTGCAAGCTCCGGTAAATGGGTCCGAACATGCTCTAGCTCCTGCTCCTGCCGCGATGCCGCGGATCGACAAACCTTACTTTCGGACAAAAACCGTTTGCCCCGTGGCGGAGCGGCACGCCGGCTGGGCGAGCGCGTGCACGACCTCGGCCACCTCCTCCGCCGCCAACGTCTGGTCGGCCGGAAAACCGGGGAACGCATCGCGCAGCATCCTGGTCTCCACCGCCCCGGGCGCCACGGCATACACCCGTATCCCCAGCGCGCGCCCTTCTTCCGCCAACGCCTTTGTCCAGGTGTTGACCCACGCCTTGGCGGCGCCATAGGCGGCGAAGCCGGGAAAGGGATCGACGGAAGCGATGGATGAGATGTTGACGATCACGCCCCCCTTCTGGGCGCGCATCACGGGCCAGACCGCCCGGCAGCCCGCGTACACCGCCTTTACGTTGACGGCCTGGATCACGTCAAATAGTTCCTCGTTCAACTCTTCCAACGCACAGTGCGGCGCCACGCCCGCACAGTTGACCAGCACGTCGATCCGCGAAAAGAGCGCGCGTGACTCCTCCACCAGCCCCTGAAGATCATCGACGTCTGCTACATCGGTAACACGTACGAAGCATTGGCCGCCGAGCGCCGCCACGCTTGCCCGGGTCTGTTCCAGCTCGGAGGCCGACCGCGCCGCCACCACCACCGCCGCCCCGTCGCGTCCGAAACGTTGCGCGATCGCCCGGCCGATCCCCCTGCCGCCACCCGTGATGATAACCACCGGCTGCTCCATGATTCCTCACCCTCTCGGAAATGACAACCCTCTCAGTGCCCGACCACCCGATCGTACCGGCCAATTCCGGTCCCGTCGATTCTAATCCGCCGGTTTCTTTCAACGCGGGCCGTTCATTCCGATTGCACCAACTCCGGCGCGTTCGTATGGTGGGTATGCGGGAATCGCGGACCCTGGAATGTCGCGAAGGGATGGCCAAACGATGGACCAAGGCGAACTTGCGCTGGATTACGACGCGCTCGTGAAGGACAAGGCGTTGATCGAGCGCGGCGATCGCGCGCTGGTCGAGATCGCCGGGCGGGATCGGGCGACCGGGCTGCACAACCTGACCACCCACCAGATCAAGGCGCTCGGGTGCGGCGACGGCCAATACGCCTTCGCCCTCAACGTCAAGGGGCGCATCCTGTTCGACCTGAACGTTTTCGCACGCGCGGACGTGCTATGGGTGGATCTGGACTGCTCCTTCCTCTGCACCGCCCTGCAGCATTTCCACAAGTATGTCATCACCGAAGACGTGCAAATCACATCGCGGGCAGATCATGTCAAACGCCTGGCACTAGCCGGCCCGCGGGCGGCGGAGGTTCTCGTCGGCCGGGGGTTGAACCACGCGGCGCACCTGCCGGTGATGGGCCACGTGGACGTGGCCCTGGGGAGCCGGCCGGTGACGGTAGCCCGAACCGATTTTCCGGGGGTGCCGGCGTTCGACTTGTTCTTCGCTGGTGACCACGCCGAAGAGGTACTCAAGATGTTCACCGACATCCGGACCGCGAGCGCCGCGGCGGTGGAGGTGCGGCGCATCGAGGCAGGGGTTCCCTGGCCGGGTCGGGAAATTACCGAGGAATACCTGCCTGCGGAAACGCGGCAGCTTGAACGCGCCGTGAGTTTCCAGAAGGGGTGCTACCTGGGTCAGGAAGTGGTCGAACGGATGCGCTCACGGCAGGTGGTTGCCCGGCAACTGGTGGGCGTTCAATTGGAGGGCGCCGAATTGCCCCCGGCGCCGAGCGAATTGCGTACGGCCGATGGTGCGCCGGCGGGAACGCTGACAAGTACTTGTTACTCTATGTCACTGCAGACACGCATCGGGCTGGGTTACGTGCGCACGAACTTTGCCGCCGCGGGAACGCCACTGCTGGCTGCCTCGCCCCGCGGCGCGCTTCCCGCACGGGTGGTGGAATTGCCGTTTGTGAATCGTGTAGCGTAAGATGTATCGCGCGCGGGTCATTGCCTTTGGGGGGAATAATCCCTCATGGCGCGAACCAGCCAGATAGGCAGGCCCACGCGCCATGGTGCCGGCGCCCGGTCAGCCCGGCTGCGCCGTGGCGGCGAGCTTGGCGGAGCGCTCCGGCAGCACGCGGTAGAGCACGTACAAGTACGCAAGTCCGCTGAGAAACATGAGCAGGGAAATAAACTGGGAAACCGTCATGCCCGCGGTGTCCAGGGGATTGTCGGCACGGATGATCTCCTCAAACACGCGGCAGATGGGGTAGAGAACGATCAGCAGGCCAATGACCACCCCGTGCCGCTTGCGGCGATAGAAGACGCAGGACAGCAGGCCGGTGAGGATGGCGGCACTGGTGGCGGCGTAAAGCTGGGTTGGATGGACGGGCAACGAGGTGCACGATTCGGCGAGGCGCTGCAACTCACTGATGGAAGTGGCACGTTTGGGATTGACGCGCGAAGGGAACTTCTGTGCCCACTCCAGGTCGTCGACGAAATATTCACGGCGAATCCCATCCAGCGACGACTTCGCCGAGGCGAGCTGCGCGGAGATGCTCTCCACGATCTTCTCGTCCGCCTTGGCCTCCTTGGCTTTGGCCAATGCCTGCTCCAGACGTTCCACGTCGCGCTGCGGCCCCTGGATACGCTCGATGGGAACCGACAGCGCCGTCGCGGGCAGCAAGTACGGCTGAGCCGCTTTGGTGTTGATGAGTTCCGCCGGGACCGTGACCAGGCGGTCCTCCCACTGGCGCACATGAGCGGGGCTGCCGTAGGGAAACCTCGCCGCCCAGGGGTATTGCGGCGCTTCACCGGCGTGACCGGCAACACACAATCCACCGAAGCAGCAGCCGTTGAAATAGCAGCCGAGCCGCCCGAAAGCCAGCCCCCACATCGCCCCGGGGGCGAGAACATCCATGTACAGACGGATCGAAAGTCTCTTGACCCAGAGGAACACCAGGATCGCGCCCATGGCGCCGAGCAGCCCGCCGAGAAACTCGAGCCCGCCCTGGCGAATATCGATGATGGCCAGCAGCTTGTTGGGGCGGTGCGCGAAATCGGTCTGCCAGTAGTGAACGACGAAGAACAGCCGCGCCCCACCGACCCCGAAGAACAGCGCATAGAACGAGGCATCGAGCACACGATCGGGGTCCGCCTTAACCCGGGCGGCGCGGCGCATGGCCAGCCACACGGCACCCAGAAAACCGACCATGAGGAAAAACCCGTAGGTCTTTACGTTGATGTTCAATCCGGGAATGGTGAACAGATCAGGATGCATGACGAAACAACGATCCTTGGGCCTTGGCGGTTCATCCGGAGTCCGCGCGTCTCCGGGGATCCGAGCCGCGGAGGATGATACTATCGCAACGGAGTCGGGTCTACGGCCAGGTTGTCGATCAACCGGCACGCACCGATCCGGACGGCCAGGCAAATGCGTGCGGGACGATCCACGGCAGCCATCAGTTCGAGGGAATCGGGATCGACAATCGCGATGTAGTCGATGGTGGCGGGACCGGCAGCCAGAATCTCGTCGTGCATTTTCTGTACCAACGCTGTGGAATCCTGCACGCCATTCTGCACCTGTTTGGCCGCGCTGAACAGCGCGCGGCTCAGCGATTGCGCCTGCCGACGCTGTTCAACGGAGAGATACGCGTTGCGGCTGGACAAGGCCAGTCCGTCGGGCTCGCGAACCGTCGGACAGCCCACAATCTCAATACTCAGGTGAAGGTCGTGCACCATGCGGCGTATGACCTGTAGCTGCTGGTAGTCCTTTTCTCCGAAATAGGCGGCATCGGCGGGGAGAATGTGGAACAGTTTGGCCACTACGGTCGCCACACCTTCGAAGTGGCCGGGACGATGGGGTCCGCAGAGTCCCTCCGTCAGGCGCGCGACGTGGACGGTGGTGGCGCTGTCCGGCGGGTACATGGTTTCCACGTCCGGCGTGAAGACCACGTCCACGCCCGCGTCGGCACAGCGTTGCAGGTCTTTTTCGAGCGGGCGTGGGTAGCTGGAGAAATCTTCCTGCGGACCGAACTGGGTGGGGTTGACGAAGATCGTCAGGGCAATGCCATCGCATTGGGCCCGCGCCGCCTCGACGAGCGAGATGTGGCCCCGATGAAGAGCGCCCATGGTGGGTACGAGCGCAACCCGTTTCCCCGAGCGTTGCTGTTCGCCCACCCAGGCGCGAGCGGCATTCGTCGTGCGGTGCACTTGCATGGGAACTCCTGATCTTACCGCTATCGCATTCTGAATCGCGGCAGATGCCGGATTCAGCGGAAACGGCATTCTCTTGCTCTCAGGGCGATTTTACCAGTGCGACTTCGCGCCGGGTCTTGGCATTTTCCGGCTTTGAGGGGCACAATACCGCGGAAAAGGATGTCCCATAAGGCACGGGGCAGGGACCGGAAAGGCTCAATGTTCCGCTGACTTCGGCGACGATAAGTACCCTTCGGACCGAGACTAACGAACTGCCGGGTGGGCGTGTCTAGTGTTGTGGAATGGAGCGACGTGAGCGAGGTCGTGGACGAATCCCGGAGGGCGGAAATCGCTCTGGTCCAGCGCGCCCAACTGGGCGATGCGGACGCCTTCGCGGACCTCGTGCGGCAGTATCAGCGTCGCGCCGTGTCGGTGGCGTTCCGGCTGCTGAACAACGCGGAGGACGCAGCGGACGTCTCCCAGGACGCGTTCGTGCGGGCGTACCGCAGCCTGCCGCAGCTCGACGATGCCGGGCGTTTCGGTCCGTGGTTCATGCGAACGGTGACCAACCTGTCGCTCAACTTCCGCCGCGGTCGAAAGAGCCGTGCGGCGGCTTCGCTGGACGACGTCGAACAGGCGACCGGGTCGGTGCGTTCACCGCTGAGCGGTCGTCCGCTGGCCGAAGTGCGGCACGCCGCCGAAGGTCAGCTTCCGGAGGAATTGCAGACGCTGGTGAACGATGCGATGGCAGCGCTTCCCGACAAGCAACGACTGGCATTGATCCTCTTCAGCGTGGAGGGAATGCCGCAGAAAGAAGTCGCCGAAATTCTGGAGTGCAGCATCGAACTGGTGAAGTGGAACGTCTTCCAGGCCCGAAAGAAACTGCGTGAGGTGCTCGCCGAGTACCTGTGAACAGGCCGAGTTTGGCCGATCGCCTGCGGGCAGCGGCAAACCCGGCAATCAATGGATTCGCGGTTCGCGACAACAGTGATGACCCAACCAATGCCCAATGCCGACAACCTGCTATTCCTGGTGAGCCGCGAACTCGACGGCGACGAGTTCTCCTTGGCAGAGCGCGAAGAACTGGCCCGGGCTCTCGAGGAAAGTGACGACCTGCGCCATGCCGCGGAGCAGATTCGACTCGTCGACCGGCTGGTGCGGCGTTGGGGGCAGTCCAAGCCCGAAGTGGACGCCGAAGCAATGCTGGCTCAATCGGTGGGCCGCGTTTTGCCCGATGCGCCCCAGACGGATGAGGAAGAGATCGACCGCCTGATTGGTCGCTGGGCGGCGACCCGGATCAAAACGGATGAGTCACGCTACACCGCCGCGGTGATGCGCAGGGTCCGGGCGGCGGCGCCGCGAACCGCGATACGGCCGTGGCTGTTTCGGTTGGGTGTTCCGTTGGCCGCGGCGGCGGCGGTGGGGTTTGCCGTGATGGGGCACCTCTGGCCCACGGCCACGCCGACACCGACGAGCACGGTGGTGATCGCGCGACAGGTCCGGTCAATCGACGCCGACGCGACGCCAGCGCGAGTGGCGTTGGTCTCGTTCGCCCGCCAATCGGTCGGTTCGATTGATGCCGGAGCGCCGGCGGCGGTGGGTATGCTCTCACTGGGCGTCTTTGCCGATCAGACAACAGGGGGCGACAGTGCGCCGTTGTAGCGGTATTTTGGATGGCGATGGGGCTTGCGGGACGAAGGACAGGTTCTCGATGAAATCACTCGGCGCAGCAGTGTTGGGGCTCTTTCTGGCGGCGGTTGCACCCGCAGTGATGGATCAACGTGCGCTCATCGAGCAGGCACTGGATGAACCGGGACGCATCACGCTGGAAAACACCCGACTGGGAGATGCCATCGCGGAGATCACCCGGCAGACCGGCGTCCGCGTGGATATGCCGCCCGAGGTGATGCGCCTCGTGCCGCACGGCGCCGACACGCTAATTCAACGCGTGCAGATCGCCAACATGCCGCTGCGGCAGGGACTCCATGAGCTTTTCGCCCCGCTGGGCATGTTGGTGGAAGTGCGCGAGGATCACGTGGCCGTCATTCCCAGCGAAGGAATCCGGTGCCTCGGGCGAGCGCCCACCTGGGAGGAGTTGGATTTGCTGGCTCGTCTGACCGCATTGCAACCGGGAACCGACGAGACCGATCTGGCCAAGTTACGCGCCATGGTGCAGTTCCAGGTGACGGTCTTCGAACCATGGCCTCGGCTGGCGGCCGCGATCCAGACGGTCGGCGCGGGCGCCGGCGTTGATGTGCTCCACACCGCGTGTCGCAATCTGGGCTGGGCGTGGTGCCCTTCGGATCAACGGATTCTGATCACCGGCCGCGAGCAGCAGGTTCGCCGCATGTTGCAACAGCCGGTCTCACTGCGGATGAACAATCGGGCGCTGGCCGACGTGCTGCTCGCGTTGGGCCGGGCCGTGCATGTGGCCGTTCGCTTCGAGCCCGGCTCGCTGGCCGCGCTGCCCGCCGCGGTGCAGCGGAATTTTTCGCTGAACGTGCAGAACGAGTCGGCGGAGACGGTCCTCGAGAAGGTGGCCGCTTATACGGGTCTGGGCTATCTGCTGGATCCGGACGGTGTGCTGTTCTTTGCCCCGGGTAGCGCCCCGCCGGCCAGCGCATCCCAACCCCAGGCGGCCGAGGCAATTGGTCCGGGCAGCGGGAACGATCCCTACGTGGGCAAGGTGGTGGTGCAGTTGGAGGGCGGGAAGACCATCGAATGGCTCATCCGTCGCTCCGAACTTCCCCCGGATCTCCGCGAGCGACGCGAGCAGGACGTGCGCGAAGCGTTTGAAGCCCTGCGCCGGCAAATGCAGACCGCCACACCCTGAAGTATCATTTCCCCTGAGAGCTTGCAGTCGTTTACACCGGCGAGGGGTTCATCCACGACCTACGCCGGTTGCCGCCGCACACACTCGGCCAGCGCCTGAAGATGATCGAGTAATCTCGGCAAATTATCCAGCGGAAAAACCGTCGCCGGATCGCTTTTTGCGTGGTCGGGGTCGTCGTGGACTTCCAAGAAGATCGCATCGGCGCCGGCAGCAACGGCCGCCGCGGCCAGCGTGGCGGTGAACTGTCGCTGTCCGCCGCTGAGGGCGCCGGCGCCGCCGGGAAGCTGGCAACTATGGGTGGCATCGAAGACCACCGGGGCGAAGGCCTGCATACGCGGAATGGCGGTCATGTCGTTGACGAGTCGGTGGTAGCCGAAGAACGTTCCGCGCTCCGTAAACAGAAAGTTCTGGCAGCCGCTCTCACTGAGTTTACTGGCAACGTTGGCCATTTCTTCCGGAGAAAGAAACTGCCCTTTCTTGACGTTGACGCAGCGCCCCGTTCCTGCGGCAGCGGCCAGCAGATCGGTCTGACGGCAAAGGAACGCAGGAATCTGCACGCAGTCGAGCACTTCGCCGGCAGCGGCCGCCTGCCCGGATTCGTGGATATCCGAAAGAACCGGCACATCGAGCGTGCGGCGCACTTCGCTCAAGATTGCCAGCCCCTCTTCCAGGCCCGGGCCGCGAAAGCTGTGGATGCTCGAACGGTTGGCCTTGTCGAAACTGGCCTTGAAGATGAAAGGAAGACGTCGATCGCGACAGATGACTTTGATTGACTCCGCGAGACCCAGGGTGTGCGCCCGAGATTCAATCACGCAGGGACCGGCGACGATGGCCAGTCCGTGTCCGTTGCCGATGTGGACAGGGCCGATGGTCGCCCGGATGCACTGCGATGACGATTCAGTCATGAAACGTGTTCCAGGCAAGGTCTAGCACAACAGGGGAACGACAGCGAAACCGCGATTGGCCGGTCATTGGCCGTGCGTGCGGCCCTTGGCAGCGCGCCCGGCCACGGAGCCGCGCTCCGGCGCGTTTCCCTGGCCCATGTACCACGGCATTGTACATTCGCTCCCATTGGGGTGCGACCCGTGTGCTGCACTTCGACAACACCGTCATCGCCCCGCCAATCAGATCACGCCCTGGCAGCGCGATGGTGCGTCTTTCCCACCAGGACCCGTGCCACGACCGCGCCCGCCCAATACGTGGCAAACGCCAGGAATACCGAAAACGCAACGCAAACAACGATCAGCACCGAGCCGACGGCGATGGCGCCGGCACCCGCCAGGCCCAGTTCGGCGGGCTGCGTGATGAGTTTCTCCAGCAGCGTGAACACGTCGTCGGATCGGATTCCCTTGTAATTGGCCGGGCCGATCCAGTTGCCCCCGGACAGGACGGTCAGCGTGCGCGTTACCAGGATGGAACTCATCTCGAAATAATCGCCCGGCAGGTTATAGAATGGCGCGAGCCCGACGACCACCGCAGCCCCGAACACCCAGGGGCGGCGTCCTCGCGTACACCAGCGAAGCAACGGCACGCCGATCAGCACCGTCAGCAGGAATGGGGCGAAGTCCGTCGCCAGATAGATCAGATCGTTGTCGAAAGTTTCGAACCCCGACAACCGCCCCGCGTACGGACCGCCGGGGGTGACGAAGTCGAAATAGCGCGCGAGAATGCTCCCCCCGTACATCGGCTTGATCTCAAGTTCCGTGACCGTCCCCCCGGTCACGATGCAGCCGTAGGCGTGCAGCAATTCGTGAATGGGAACGTAGACAAACCAGGTAATCCCCATCGCCGCCATCATGGGCGCCAACGAGCGCAACGGACTGCGAACGCGCATGATCGGCTCCATGGCGCCGAGTACGTCATCCAGCGGTATGCGAGCCCATTTCTTCATATTTCGCACCGGGGTGAAACCCACTCCCTTGGCCTCGCCCCATCACCAGGCACGTGTCTGGCATACCCGCGGGCCAGTCTCGAAGTCACGGTGGGGAGAATAACCGAAAGCATCCCGCTGTCCCAGCAGAAAGTGAGAGGCGTGACCGAGGCCGGCGTGGGAACAACAGTCAGAAGTTGTCCAGATTCCCGCGGAGAATTCGGCGGGCAGATTGACGATCGTCAATCCGGGCCGTTAGGATGCTGTCGCGGCGTGCCGGTCCCCGTGGCGCGGTTGGGCAGGTGGCGCGTTGTTCCGTCGTAGAGTCGTCACGGTCCCGCGGAAACCCAAACATCATGAAGCTACTCTCCCATCGAGTGATTTCTCGCACGGCGGTTATTTCGTGGCTGGGCGCGGGCTTGTGGGCGCATGGCTGGGCCGGGCTTCCCTCCAGTCGCGCGGATGAGCCGGGTACCGCACCGACCCTGTCGCCCCCGGCGAGCGCATCACCGGCAGTTGCCGTGCAGCCAATTTCGCTGGTGGCGGCGGCAGTGGGTCAGCAGGCGACGACCGACAATGACAATGAGAATGGTGACGTCCAGATTCCCGAGGACCGCCTGGTGCACCACGTTCCCGACCCCTATTTTGACTGGCAGCGCGCGGAACGCCTGCTGGCCGAGGCGCAGCAGGCGAATGACAGGCCGACGATCACCTACATCAACCGGCTCTTTGAACGGCTCGAAGTCATCCGTCGTCCGCGGTCGGTACACCTGACGCTGGAGCAGGCACTGCAGCGCGCTTTGGCCCACAATTATTCGATTCAGGTGCAGAGCTACAATCCGGCGATCGACACCACGCGCGTGGTCGAGGCCGAAGCGGCGTTCGACGCGGTGTTCTTCACCAACCTGACGCGCAACAAGCAGGATCGCCCCACCGGCTCGCAGCTCGCGGCGGGGGACCTGGATTTTGTGCAATGGCGTTCCGGGATCAGCCAGTTTCTTCCGACAGGTGCGACGGTCTCTGCCAGTTACGGCTTGCAGCGTACCAAGACCGCGCTTCGGTTCCAGCAGATCAACCCCGAGTATTTCAGCGACATTCAGCTTGAAATTCGACAGCCCATCCTCCGCGGGTTCGGGCTGGACGTAAACCGCACGCTGATTCTTGTGCATCGCAACAACCGGCGCATCAGCCACTATGCGTTTACGCGCCAGGTCCGCGATACGCTGCGCAACGTGGAAGAATTGTACTGGCGGCTGGTCGAAGCGCGGCGCGACGTGGTGGTGACGGCGCGGCTGCTGGCCGATTATGAGCAGATATATGATTACCTGGTGGCGCGTCAGGCTTTCGACGTGACGCCCGTGCAGCTTTCCGCCACCAAGGCCAACCTCGAACAGAGCAGGGCGCAGTTCATCCGCGTGCGGGCTTCGGTGTTCAACGCCGAGGATCAGTTGATCGCGGCCATGAACGATCCGGAGTTGGCGCTGACCAGTTCCATTGAGATCATTCCGGATGACTTCCCGATTCTCAAGCGGTTTACGGTCGATGCCATCGGTGAAGTGCAGACGGCGCTCGACCATCGGCCAGAGATTCAGGAGCAGCAGTTGCGAATCGCCAACGCGCGAATTGCCGCCGCCCAGGCACGGAACGATGAGCTTCCACGTTTCGACGTGCTCTTTCGCTACACCATCAACGGATTGGCAGGCAACGCGGACAAGTCGTTCGACGAGGTCACCCGCAATAAGTACGAAGATTACCTGATCGGAGTCGAGTTCGAGGTGCCGATCGGCAACCGCGGCCCGCGGGCGGCGCATCGTCGGGCCGAGCTTCAACACCAACAGGCGATGGCGCAGCTGCGGGCGGTGTTCGAAGAAGTCATTCTGGACGTGAACCTTTCCATTCGTCAGATGAGCACTTCGTATGACCAGATCGCCCCCGGGTTCGAATCTTCCGAGGCGCGCGAACGCGAGGTGGAATCGATCGTCGCCCGCGCCGAGCGCAAGGATATCAACACGCTCAACAGTGAACTCGGCGCCCGCCAGAGCCTCGCGACGTCGCGCCGCACCATGCTCCGCGCGATGATCGACTATAATATCGCGATCATCGATCTCGAAAGGGCCAAAGGTACTTTGCTGCGGCACCACAACGTCATCGTGCCCGAGTACCCGGACTAAGCCGCCATACCCCGATGGCGTCTTTTAAGAGGTCGAAAAGGGGCCACCGCGACGTTCGACGGGATGCGGCGTTGAAGCCCGGAAAAAGGCTTTTCGCACGCAGTCGTCAGCCGTTCCACAACGAGGGACAACGATCGACTCCAGCCGTTCAGACAAGCCGCTTCGCCAGTACCGCTCGCACTCCCGCCATTGGCGGGAGAATCTGTATGTCTATCCGGTGATCTCGCGGCGCAGCGGCGGGTTGAGCGTCGGCATCAACCTTAACCCCGATGCCGCCTGCAACTTCGATTGCATTTATTGCCAGGTAGACCGCACGATCCCACCGCGCGTTCGCGTCGTGGACCTGGCGATTCTGGAAGAGGAACTTTGCGCCCTCATCGATCACGCGCAGAGCGGCGCACTCTTTGCCGATCCCGAGTTTGCCGACGTGCCGCACGAGCGACGCCGCATTTGCGATATCGCCTTTTCCGGCGATGGTGAACCGACGACCTGTCGGCAATTTGCTGCGGCAGTGGAGCTGGTCGCGCGCGTCAAACGCGCTGCGGCGCTGCGCAATACGCGCATCGTGTTGATTACCGACGCCTGCTACCTCACGCGCCCCGAAGTGGCCGCGGGGCTGGCGATCATGGACGCCAACGAAGGCGACGTGTGGGCCAAGCTCGACGCCGGCACCGAAGCCTATTACCGCCTGGTCAATCGGCCGAATTATTCCCTGCAACACGTCCTGGACAACATCATCGCGGCGGCACGCGTGCGACCGGTGGTCATACAGTCGCTGTTCATGCGCGTTCACGGCCAGGGGCCGAACGAGGCCGAAGTCACGGCCTACGTGGCGCGGCTCAACGAAATCACCCGTGCAGGCGGGCGCATCGGTTGCGTACAGGTCTACACCATTGCGCGCCCGCCGGCGCAATCTTTCGTCACCTCATTGTCAAACCACGAAGTCGATGAGATTGTTCGACGGGTCCGCGATGAAACCCATCTGGCCGCCGAACCTTACTACGGGGCGGTCGCAGAATAGTCGACCCGGCGTGATACCGTTTTCCATGCGCAACGGGACGTGTGTTCAGAGCTGATCCGCGGTGCGGCGCTGCCACACCGAAACCAGGGCACACATCGCTACGGCGGCCGTTTCCGTGCGCAGCACGGTCGGTCCCAGCCGGATAGGTTGAAACCCGGCGCTCTGTGCCTGCTCACATTCTTCGTTTGTCCAGCCGCCCTCCGGCCCCACCAGTACCAGGATCCGCGTGACCGCCGACGCGCCGGCACTTTCGCTGGCCTCGACCCCGGACGGCGCCGCGGTTGCGGATTCATCCAGGAACGGAACCACGTCCCGTGCGCTTCCATCGGGAAGGAGAATGCCCTTGGCCGAGAAGCCCTGGCTGCGTTTCAGCAGTTCCGCAAGAGTGCTCGGAACTGCGATTTCCGGAATACGGGAACGCTGCGATTGTTTGGCCGCTTCGATCGCCCGTCTTGTCCACTTTGCCACGGCGCCCACATCCGGCTTGGCCGTGCTCCGCGCCGTGACCATCGGCCAAATTGCCGCCACGCCCAATTCCGTGCACTTCTCCACGAGGTATGCCTGTCGGTGCGCGCGCGGCATGGCCACCGCAATCGTCAATTCGATCGCGAGTTCCAGCGGAAGCACTTCAACCGCCGACACCTGCACGCGCAGTTGTCCGCGCCCGGAATGCTCCACAGTGCCCACTCCCTGGGCGCCAAGTCCATCGAACAGCGCCACCGCATCACCGCGGCGCAAACGAAGCACGTCGACCGCGTGATGCGCTTCCTCACCGGTCAACACCACTTGGCCGATGGCAAATTGCGGACAGTACAAACGGCGCCGGCTCATCCCGCCGATTATGCGTTGATGCCCCGCGCAATCAACCCAAACACGCCGCTCCCTTCCTCAGGTTCGCCCCTGCGAGGGCCGATAAACCTCTGGCGTACCGTGAATGAGTGCCCCACCGGGCGAATCCTGGGAACCGCATAAGCCATGCCAGAAGAGCCGCAATCCAGCCCGCCGCCATTTGGGCGCCCCGCAGGACGATCCGTCGATCCGGCCTCGCCCGACGAACTGGACAGCCTGCTGGCCGAAGCGGCCGCCCTCGCAGCGGATGTTTCGAGCGAACTGTGCGAGAGCGACCACGAACAGCACCATGAAACGGTAAACGTTCCCCTGGATAGCCTCGATCGCGATACAGCCGCCGACGTCGATGCCCGCCTTGAGGATCTTGATGCCCTGGTGGGCCAAGCGGTGAACGAGGTGGGGAGTCGCGATGGCTCACCAACTGCGCAGTCGTCTCGTACGGCTTCGCAGGTTCCGGCATTCATGGACGAGTTCACCCGCCCGGAAGAACCGTCGGCGCCGGCAGCGCCGCCCGCGAGCGGTCAGCCCGCCGGCAAGGCGAACCCCCCAGGGACCGACCCCCACGCGGCTCGCAAAGCCTCGCCAGTCCCAGCCGCTCCCCCTGCCCATTCGCCCCCCTCCGCTGTTCCGTCCTTCATGGACGAATTCACTCGCCCAGATAAATCAATCGCAAAGCCCGCCCCGGCGGCAAGGGCAACGGCCACGCCGCCCGGTGCACAGCCTGCGGCTGCGCCCCAACCAACCAGACCCAATCCCCCAAACGGCGCCCGGCCGCAACCTCAGCACCCGCCTGCCCCCTCCACTGCAACCGCCGTCCTCGACGAACCGGTAACTGAGCCCAATCAGGAAGAACCGGTCGACGAACCGATGACCGAGAGTCTCAGCGGAGGCCCTCCGGATTCCCCGATCATGGCGACCTGCTGGCGCGCGGGGAGTCGCATGGCAGATCTGTTGGAGATGCTGGACCGTCCACTGCGCGGCGTAGGTCAGCGCGTTCGTTCGGTGGTCGCCTTCATGTCGGTAGCACTGCTGGTCGCGGCGTTCATTGTCTTCGTTCTCACACTGCTGTAAGCTCAAGTGCCATGTGCAATCGCGTAGTCGCAAACCCGGCTTCCACGGCACCATGGCGCCGGCACGGCGCCCCGAACAATGCCCCCTCGACCCTGCTTGCCGGCGGAGGCGTATCTGCATCGGGCGAAGTTCAGCGATTGGATTCACCGGCACCTGAATCCGACAACCGAAGTAGGACCCCGGAAAACCGCCGCACCGCAATCGACCGAACGCACCCGGGCCCGGAATTCGACCCGGCTGGCCATCGCATGCCAAGCCCCCCCACCCAACTGGCTGGAACGGCGAAGCCCCGGGTCGTCGTGTGGTTGCTGGTCTTCCTGATTCGCGCCTACCAAGGCCTGGTTCGTCCGTTTCTTTTTGGCGCCTGCAAGTTTTGTCCGAGTTGCAGTGAGTACGGCATCGAGGCCCTGCGCACCCACGGTGCGCTGCGCGGTTCGTGGCTGACCATTCGACGCCTGGCTCGTTGTCACCCCTTTTCGCGCGGCGGATTGGACCTCGTCCCACCGACCCCTGACCAATAAACCCAACTGCCGGTGCGGCTTGGGGCAAGTGCCGGGCAAGGTGACCCCGCCCTTTGGCGGGCGGCGAATGATCGATTACAATTCGCGGTCAGACAGCCTCTGCGGAGTACCCCGGGGGAGGTACCAAACGTTTTCTGGAGAACCGCCGTGCCCGACTGCACCACACCCGATTTCTACCAGTTCGATTCCCTGCTCAGCGAAGACGAGCGACAGGTACGTGACACCGTCGCCAAATTCGTGGACGAACGCGTGTTGCCCATCATCGCCGATTGCTTCGAACACGAGCGCTTTCCCAGCGAACTGGTTCCGGAAATGGCCGAACTGGGCATGTTCGGTCCCACTTTTCAGGACTACGGCTGCGCCGGGCTCAACAACGTCGCCTACGGACTCATCATGCAGGAGCTGGAGCGCGGCGACAGCGGCATCCGCAGTTTCGCCTCCGTGCAGAGCGGGCTGTGCATGTACCCCATCCACGCCTATGGCTCCGACGAGCAGAAGAACCGTTGGCTGCCCGCCATGGCGCGCGCCAAGGCCATCGGCTGCTTCGGCCTTACCGAACCCGACGGCGGCAGCGACCCCGGCACCATGAAGACCTACGCCGAAAAACGCGGCGGCGACTGGGTCCTCAGCGGCGCCAAGATGTGGATCACCAGCGGCACCATCGCCGATGTGGCGGTCGTCTGGGCCATGACCGAAAAAGGCGTCCGCGGCTTCCTGGTGGAGAAAGGCACACCCGGCTACACCTCGCGCGACATTCCCCACAAAATGTCCTTGCGCGCCTCGGTCACCAGCGAGCTGTTTTTCGACAATTGTAAGATCCCCGACGCCAACCGCCTGCCCCTGGCCGAAGGACTGGGCGCGCCGCTGTCGTGCCTGACCCAGGCGCGCTACGGCATCGCCTGGGGCGGCATCGGTGCGGCCATCGCCTGCTACCGCGAAGCATTGGAATTCGCCCGCCAGCGAATCCTCTTCGGCGCGCCGCTCATCAATAAGCAGATCATCCAGGTGCGCCTCGCCGACATGCTGCGGCAGATCACCACCGGCCAGCTACTCGTCCTGCAGCTCGGGCGACTCAAAGACCAGGGCGTGATGCACCACACGCAGGTGTCGCTGGCCAAATGGAACAACGTGCGCATCGGCCTTGATGTCGCGCGCGACGCGCGCGACCTGCTGGGCGCCGGCGGCATCAGCGTCGAGTGTTCACCCGTACGCCACATGCTCAACCTGGAAAGTGTCATCACCTACGAGGGCACCGAGACCATTCACCAACTCATCGTCGGTCGCGAATTGACCGGCGTGGCTGCTTTCTGACGAACCGGCGGATTCCGCTGCGGGGCGAGCGTAGTCAAGCAAGGCTTGGCCCGGCCGGCCCTGTCTTGCCCCCCGCCCAAGGCGTGACCGATAACTTCAGCCGCCTCCTCTCCCTTCCGATAGTCCGTTAACTCCGCGTACCGGAGCGGCGCGCGCCGGACGCGCGTCGATGCGCGGTGGCCGAGTCAAGACCGAACGAGCTCGCCACCCGCCACACCGAATTGGTACAGGTGAACTCATGTACGTCGATTATTTCGGCCTGCGCCGCGAACCATTCTCTGATGCGCCCGACCCCCTTGGGTATGTCGAATTGCCGACGCATCAGCAAGCCCTGGCCATGCTCGAATCGGTCGCGCGCGGCGATCGCGGGGTCGTTTGCCTCACTGGCGACGAGGGAACCGGCAAGACCATGCTGCTGCGCGTTTTCCTGGATCGACTGCACGTCGGCGAGGTCGGCGTCTTGCTGTCGCCGAGCGGCGCGCCGTCTAGCCACGTGCTGCGCGACATCTGCCGGAGCCTAGGCATCCCGGCGAACGACACCGACAACCCGTCCCGGGCACTGGCCAAACTGCGACGCCGGCTCGCTTCGGATGACCGCCAGGGTCGCCAGGTGGTCCTGATGATTGATGAGGCCGACCGCCTGCAGAAGCCGGATCTCGCGCTGCTGCAATCCTTGATCAGCCTTCAGGGCGATCGTGGCACGCTGATGACCACGATATTCTGTGGAACCTGCGACCTGGTCTCTCTCGTGGCCGGCGCCGTCGAAACCGGCTCGGAGGCGCACCACCCGATTCGTTGCACTTTGGCGGCGTTGAATCAGGCAGACAGCCGCTATTACCTTACCGAACGCTGGCGCGCCGCGGGCGGGCCGGTCGATGACGTGTTTTCGCCGGAAGCCCTCGAGATCCTCCACGCCGCCGCCGGTGGAATTCCTCGTCGTCTCAACCGCCTGGCCGATGCCGCGCTGCGCGCTGCCGTTCGCGCCGACAAGAAGATCATCGACCAGTCGGTGGCGCTGGAAGTCGCCGGCGGACAGGTCATCAAGGCGCGTTCACTCCCCACCACAGCGATCGCCTTTGAGACCGGCGAACTTCCCACCGGAACCTCCCTGGTCGATGCGTGCGCGCTGCAACTGCAAGAAGGCCGCGCCGCCGAGCCCCCCCTTCCAGCGGCCACAGGCTCCACGAGCATCACAATGTCTACGATGGAAGCAGCCGCGCCATCCGCCGCTTTAAGACCTCGGCAGGTGCCGACCCCATGCGAAGGCGGTGAACCGGTCAGCATCGTAACCGGCACCCAGGCGCCTGCCGCAACAAAAAAGGTTCCATCCGACGCCATCGCCGCGGAGGCCGGCGTCTCCGACTCGCTGTTAACACGCCTGGAGCAACTGGTCGACCGTGCGGCCGCACCGCCGGCTGCTCCCCCCCCGCCGCTACTGATCGCCGCACCGCCCGTTCGCGCTGAGACCACCGATCGGCCGCGCTCCGGCAGGCGCCGCCAGCGATGGTCGCGCGCCATGGAGAGCCGTCTGGAGCGGCTGATCGACCTGGCCGAGCAGCGCATCCAGCTTCTCGAAGAACGCGCGCAGCGCATCGGCGAATCGGCGCCGGCGCTGGAGGATCAGGCGCAACGCGTCGAAAGCGCCTGTGAAAGGGCGGCGCGTGTGGAAACAAGGCTCGCCAACTTCGGCGAGCAACTAGCCCGTCAGGCCGCTCGCGTTCAGGACGGGTTCGCCCTCGCCGCGCCCGACCTCGAAGCGATAGCCCAACTCCAGCATGGGCTGCATGAAGATATCGTGCGCGCCGTGGACACCCGCGAGACCCTCGACCAACGCTCGGGCGCTCTCACGGAACTCCTTCAGCAACTGGACACCCGACTGGCTGAAGACGCGAATCGCCGACAGCAACATGAGCAATGCGCCGCGCAGGCGCGCGAGACCATGGAGACCGCTTCGCGGCAGATCGAGCAACTGCGCCACCAGGCACAAGTCAGTACGGAGCATCAGATCAGACTTCTCGAAGAAGCGGTTGACCGCGCCCGCCGGTCCCAGGAGCAAATCGCCGGCGACGCGCTGAGCACAGTGAAAGCCGAGGCCGAACGCCTGGGCGACGAAATGACGCGTCGCGCCGAAGAAGCCGCACGCACCGCGCAACAGGCGCTGCACGAACTGCACAATCAGTCTCTGCATGTAACCATTATCGCAGAAACGGCCGCTGCCCGATGCCAGAAGGACCTGGACCAGCGCACCGCCCAGGCCGGCCAACGGCAACAGCAGATCATCGATGAATCACTGGCCCGATTGCAGCCGTTGCTCGCCGAAGTTGCCGCCCAACAGCAGAAACTCGTCGAGCTGCGCGATGTCACCTTGCGCGCCGAACACGCCGCCGAGCTACTCGCGGGCAGCACTATGGAGGCACAACAGTGGCGGCAATCACTCCGCGACGAGCGCCGCACCGCCGAAGAAGCACGCGATGCGCTCGTGTCGGTCCACGTCCAGGCGCAGCAAGAGACGACCGCGCTCGTCGCGCAAGTGGACGCCGCAGCCAAGGTTAGCGACCAGCTTGCCGAACGTCACGACGCCGCCCACCGTCTTGCCGAATTCCTGGAACAGGCCGCCCGCACGCACGGCGCACAGGCCGACCGCGCCGCCCGCCAGACCGCAGACCTCGACCAGCAAATGGCGACCGCTGGTGTGACCCTTCAGCGCATCAGTAGCCAGTGCGAAGCGGCACGCAAGCTCGCAGACGATTTGGAGCGGTCCGCCCACGCACAGGCGCAGCGAATGACCGAGGCCGTCCAGTCGGAATCCGCGCTCAAGGCGCGCAACGCGGAAGCGGTACAGGCGGAGCGCCACTTGCGCGACACCCACGCCCAGGTCCACGCGACCAACGAAGCCCTGACCCAATCACTGCGCCGCGGCGAAGAACAAGTGGCGCGCCTCGAGAGGCAACTGGCCGCGTTGCAGGCGGAAGCCGCGTCCGCCAACCGCCTTCAGCAGAAACTCGCCGAGGCCGACGCCGCTCATCCCCGCCGGATCGAGGAGCTCCAGTCCGCCGCGCTCGCGCAGCAGAAGCAGGCCGAGCGGGCCGCCACGCTGCTTCATACGCTGCACGAAGTCCTGCCCGCCGCCCAGGGCGCCATCGCCCAATGGTCCGCCTGCCGCACGCAGGCCGACGAAGTACTCGCCCAGCTCCACACTGCGGTTCCGACCGTCAAGGAAGCCGTGCAGGCGCTGGTGCAACGCGGCGAAACGGCCGAATCGCACCTCACCCGCGCCGTCGAACAGGCCCGCCAGACCGCCGGCGAATTGGAACAGTGGAGCGGCGATGCCGCGCGGCTGCGCGAAGAAACCCAGCGGCACATGCGCCTGGTCTGCGAGAAGAGCGCCGCCGAACAGCGAAAGCTCGACGATACGGCGCTGCGCCTCGCCGGCTTTGAGGATTCGCTGCGCCAGGCACTACGCCAGCCGCACGACACCCTCCGCCAGGCCGCCACCCAGGCGGAACAACTCGAACACGTTTGTGCCGCGGTGCGCAAGGTCTTCGCCGGAATCTCTCAGGCCACCCTGCAAGCGCGGCGCGACGTGCAGCAGCTCGATCAGCAGCGCTCCCACGCAACGGACACGCTCGCCCAGCTTCAGAACGCCACCGAACGCAACGTCGAAACGCTCCAGCAGTGGATCGAAGAAGCGGCCCGTGCCCAGTCGCGGCTGGCCACCACTTTGCGACAGGTTCCCCCCATTACGGTCACTCACCCGCCCGTTTCACTGCCCCGCAGTGCCCGGGCGCGCGACGTCGAACCGCCCACGGGAGCCGGCCGCGGCCGGCGCGACACCCAGTCGGCCATGGCCGCTGGGACAAACCGCAGCGCGCCGCGCGGTTCCGCTCCGTATGATAGCGAGCCACGGGCTTCTGCCCGTTCGGTGATCCCCGCATCCACAGCGCGCTTGGATTTTGCCGACGCCGCCCCCGAGGATGCCCCGGCCGTGGCGCGCCGCGCATCCCATGTTCCCGATCCCCGTGAAGTCGCCGACCTCATCGAAGATGCGCGGCTGGCGGATGAGCAGGCACGAACCACCATCGATTCGGGCAACGATGACGCCGGGCAGGCACGCAGTCGTTCCGGCGGGCCGGGTGCCGTTTCTGTGGATTCCCATAGGGCGGGTACCGATCTTGTCGATTCCAGTGGGGCGGGCGTCCCATCACGCCGCGACTGGGAATCCGCCCTGGCCGCGGTCCGCAACGAACATCCGCGCTGACCGGCCCATCGCAAAGACAAGTCGTACGAATCGCTTGAACCCATCAAAGCGAGCCGCGGGCTTTCAGCCCGCGCGGACGCACCGACGTGGCGCGTGTCGCACTCTTCGTCACCCGAGCCACGGAGGGGCTTCCAATGCGCGCCACATTCCTGCCGAAAGCCGATCCTCCCACTCGTGAACAGGAGAAAGTTCCCCCACCCGCCGATCGGCTGAACTCAGGCCTTGGCCCGTTGTTCGGCGTCGGCGATTGCCCGCGTTAGCAACCAGTTGTAATGAACGAGCAAGACCGCTCCGACCACACAACAAGTGAATGTTGCCCAATCAATAACTGGGTCAACGGATGATTGGGGCCCAAGCGCGCCGCTGAGCAGGACCCATTGATTTCCAAACAGCGCGAACGCATGGATCACGGAAAGGACAAAGGCCACGGAAACCACCCCCAGGGTCCAAGAGGCCAATCGAGCGCGCCCCGCCCGCCGCGCAATTGCCCTCATGCCTACAGTCAGAAAGCAGAACGAGCCCGACTTGAGTATTGGCACGAGGACTAGCAACGCCAACGGCCAAGATATGACTGCACCTTGCATAGCGAGAACGAAACCCGTTACATTCATGATCCCGTCGCCGAGGGCGAGTATCCGTGCCATCCACGCCACGCTTCGGAACTTCGCCGAAACGAAGGTGGCCGGCTCCGCCACGGTCACCAGAAAGACACCAACTACGAATGCCAGCCTGACAAGTTCAAAGACAAATACTCCGAAGTCCGTCCACTTGTCCACGAGGTGAATATCAATCGGCGAATTGAACAGAGTGGCGGCGATAATGAAGACAACGAAGGACGCGATAAACAGTGCCAGCGGCCCCGCGACACTGACCAACAGCAACCGCACGCCCCACCGGACCTGTCGCAGCCAGCGGACATCCGCAAACCGCAGTTCCTCACTCTGGATCGACTGCGCCACCGGCCAGGCGCACTCGGGACAAACCGCATCGATAGATAGCGTCCGGAGGTTGTACTCGCACCGCCGGCATGGCGCGTCACCTGCGACGAGCCCATCCACCACGATAACCGAGTTGCCGCTCGCTCCGGTATCACCCATGCCAGAACTGTAGCTGCCGCCGCGGAGCGAATCCACGGAAGTCCGATCGAAGCCGATCCGGCACGCCATCGCGTATGCTCGGGGTTAACCTATCCGCCGGTGCCCGATCGCCCCCGGCAACTGCACTCCAACCATCCGGATTCCCTGTGCCGTCATAGCGCCAATCACGTCTCGGCCTGATGCAAGGGCGCCCCCGATGTTCTTTTCTCAGGGACTTGCACAGGCGTCTTGCCGTACCCTCAGGTACGTTGAAATGGAAAACGGCGAAGGAGGCGCCCATCGGCTCCCCATTCGCCGTTCCTGAATACCGGCTCTGACCGGAGATTCGCGTTATGACGACCAGTGCCCGTGCGGTTCAACGACCGCCGTGGAGACTGCCGTGGGTCGCCGGTCGACACCAGGGCAGTTCGCGTGTCTTCCATTCCCCGCACCCGATCTGCCCCGTGTGGTGCAGCAGGTAGTCATCGATCGTGCCGTCGCCGTCGGCGTCGATCTCGGCCACCACCACGTATTGCCCCGCCGGCAAGCCAATCGAAGCCGTTCCGGAGGCATCGGTGACCGCGGCGTTGGTCGCCGGGCAACGCGCCAGCAGCGCTTCCAGTTCGCGGCGCAGCGGCGCTCGCGTGCTGCGATTGAACTCGCGGGCGCAGGACGATCTCGTGATGTCAAACGCCGACACCCGCACCCCCTCCAGCGGGATTTTCCTCAGGCCGCCCTGGCGTGCCGGACCAACCCGGTGTTCCATCACCGTCACTTCCACTCCGGCTCCAAAGTCCACCGTGACGTCCATTGACTCACTGCTGGTGTTTCCGCAGGCATCGCTGGCCGTCCAGGTCACGGTGGTGGTCCCGGTCTCAAAGACCTCCGGCGCGTCGCAGGATAGCTGGGGTTCGTCATCGTCATTGTCGGTGGCCGAAGCGGAGGGCAACGCAACTTTGGCCCTCCCAATGCAAAAAGGATCCTTGATCGATATGGGCGTCGAGTCGACTGACAGCATCGGCGGAGTCGTATCGATGATCGAGAAGGTCGCCGAACATTCCGCGCCCCTAGCGCAATTGGACGAGCCGCCGGCCGTATCCACCCGCCAGGTCACCGAAATGCTGCCCGTATTGCCGCAGCCCGGCTGGGGTTCGCCGAAATGCACGGTGAGTTCGCCGGGACGATCCGTGAACGCACCGTCAAGCCAATCCTCGAACTCGGCGAGATTGCCTGCCCCGTCGCTCTCCACCGTCATATCCTCGGGGCATATCAGAATCGCCGCTTCGCCGTCCCCCGTACTGTCGAACACGGTGATCTGCGTCGTGCAGACATCCGTTTCCAGGCCGTCGTCGACGATCAGTGACGCCGTGCACGCTGTCGCGCAGCCTGTCGTTTCGAACGACAACGTCGGCTGCAAGTGGGTTGGATTGCTGAACAGCGGATTCGGACAGTCCGTCACCCAGTAGAAATAGTGCCACGGTTCCAGCTCTTCCAGACGAAGTCCCGCGGCGAGCTGGACCGTCGTACGCGAGCCTTGCTTGGCCGCCTCTAAGGAATCAGGCAGCATGCACGCAGGTTCCCCGTCCACGAACGCGGGATGAAACAGAAAGTTGTCGAACCCCAGGCCGCCCATGTCGGTATTGGTGATGGTCAAAGCGGCAATGTCTGGCGTCGGGTTTGTCGAACTAAACAGGCAGGTGGTATCCGTGATATTGGACACGGTGTGATCTCCCAGCAACGAGCCGTCGCGCCCGAAAAACTGCACGCGAATCGTTCCGCGGTTGGTGCCCCGCAGGTCGAACCCCACCAGGTGCTGGTCCGCGTGAAACAGTACGGTGACGGCACCGTCGCCGATGGCGGAGGGCGAAGGAAACCCCACGCCCCCCAGCCCGTCGATCACCGTGGAGGAGAAGAACGTGAGTACGTTGACGCCGAATGCGGCGGAAATGGACGTGTCCATGGCCAGCGGCACGGCCGGCGTTCCGCTGATCACGTCCGATTCACCGCTCATGGTCACCGACTGCCCGACGAGCTTCTCCCCGAAGAGAATGCCGAGATCGTCATTCCCCAGCGTGACAAATGCCGTGCCGCTGGGACCGGCGAAGGCGGCCCACTCTTCAAAGTCGTACGTAAACAGCGCCGCGGCGGTGCCTCCTCGGACGATTTCACCCCGAGCGGCCGGTGCGGGCCATGCAATGGCACAGGAGCCGACGAGAATGGCGCAGCACTTACAGGTTTGCGGTGTCATGGATTTGACCCTTCTGGTGACCGAGCGGGCAGCGACCGTAACCACCCCGAAACATGCGTCCATCTCCCGGATGTCGGGAGGCAGGACAAGGCGAACTGAAAGTCGGCACATCGCGAATGCCGTAGATGCGTGGTAACAGGCATGGATCGTGGCAAAGGGGACGACTACCGAGATTCGCGAGCCACGAGTTGGCGGCGCCGGGAAACCGGAACGTCGAATCAAGGCGCCGCGACCAGCCACGTGCTCGGAACGACCAGTGCTTCATTCCCCCCCGCCCGCCTGCTCGCACAAGGGTCCGCGACGGGCCCATTCCCCATGCGAACGTACGATACCGCCGCCTGCCTCGGCAAGTCCTGCACGCCCGATAAGGGAAACCTCCGAGGTCGTCCGGTGAGTGGTTCGACGAACCAGGCCGCGGTGCTCTATCAACTGGTGACCGGTAAAGTGACCGTCCGACCCCGCTCCGCCGTGCGATCGAGTTGATCAATGCTCCAGCACCTCATATCTCCGTCCGATATATCGAGTAGGCGCATCTGACTTGCGCCGGCCATACGACAATGAACACTGATTCCCACGATCCTGAATCTGTTGAAGCCGCACCGCCGACGCCGCACGGCGCCGCCGGATCGAATTGCGATCGGCGTGACTTGCTGCGTCGCGGGGTCAAGTTGGCATTTGTCGCTCCCATGGTGCTCACTTTTTCCGCACGCGACGCCATGGCCGCGGGAAGCAACCACAGTTGCTATCCGGCCGGGCAGGTCTGTCCCGGAGAGGAAGAATGCTGCAACGGGCCGTGCAACTTCGGCGTCTGTCCCTGATACTCCACCCGACGCAACCAATGGGGCGCAATGCATCTTCTTGACAGCGCCCCACCCCCGGTTATGCTGGCTTAGCCTTTTCTCAGGAACGATCAGCGGCCGGGGCAAAACGCCGGCGCCGCAGCGGATGTGGCGGAATTGGCAGACGCGCAGGTTTCAGGTACCTGTGGCTTAACGGCCGTGGAGGTTCGACTCCTCTCATCCGCATGGCATGCTTGCCGCCTTCGGGCTTCCCCTTTTGAGAAGGGCCAATTGTTGCGCTTATCGCGGCCCTGGAATTTGTGCGACCATCAGAGTTTACCTTCCACCACACCTTCCACGTACGCGTGTCCACGGCGGACGTTTGGGGTCACTCGGTGGCAAATCGAACGGGACCGTGGCCGTTGGCATCAACGAGAAGCGCGCACTTCATGCAACTGACCGCCTTGAAGAACAGCGTACTTCGTTGTTTGCGTCCGACGAATAGCGGTTGAGCCAGGGGTGGAGTGAATCATGCTGTTCCCTTTGCGGCTCCGATGCGTGCGCACCCCGCGGCTAGCCAATGTGATCGCCTCCCTGAGCCAAACGGCAACAAAGCGTGACCGATCAACGTTACTTTCGAACCAAAATCGTCAACACGTATCCGTCGTCGTGCGCCTGCAGACGTTTGGCGCCGTTGATCGGCCGTCCTGTCTGCGGCGTGAGCCCTAAGTCGCCGCGTGACTGCAGCGGATTAAGACCCCGTGTGGGGTGCGGGTCCGTGCCCCCGGGGCCGCGGGAGCGATAGGAGCTAAGGCGAGCCGCCGGCGCCCCGTGCAATGCCCGACGGACAGGGGACGCATCCCCGGCGGCGCCTTGCCGAAGGGTGCCGTTTGACGGGGGCGGGCCGGGGGCTAAGCTACGCGCAGGATCATCCGTCGGGCGAAGATTACCATGCCGCCTTGCCTCACATCAGTAGATTTTGACCGCCTGCATCGCCGCGCCCTGGAGGCCTCCGAAGAAGGGGCGGTGCGCGCCCACCTCAGCAGTTGTGACTCGTGCCGCCGCTCGTTTGAGGCGTTCAGCAGCCGAGCCGATGCCTCCGGAACATCGAACGCGGACGCGACCATCGTCGCACCCCCTCGCCGCTGGATGGACAATGACGAAACGACGGCCGGCGTGCGCCCGCGCCAGTCCACGGCAGACGCCGCCGTCGACGGCCCATCGTCCGCAACGCCCGACGTCACCGTGGACCTGGCGTCCGATCCGTCCGCGCTCGCCGACCGCGCCGAACGCATGTCACGCCACTACCCGCGAATCGAAGGGTACGTCATCACCGGCGTCCTAGGTCAGGGCGGCATGGGCATCGTGTACCGCGCGATGCAGAAAAAGCTCAGCCGCACCGTCGCCCTCAAGGTGCTGCCGGCGATCGTGGGCTCGGCCAACCCCGCGGCGGTGGCGCGGTTCCGCCGCGAGGCCACGGCCGCAGCCCGATTGCACCACACCAACATCATCCCCATTTACGACTTCGGCGAATGTGCAGACGCCTATTACTACGCGATGGAGCTGATCACCGGTCAGCCGCTCAACGACCTGATCCGCCACATCGCCGAACGCAACGCGGCCACGGCGTCGTCCGCGCGCCTGACGGAGTGGGCGCCCTCGCCGGAGCTGACACTGCCCGGTTCGGCGGCGCCGCTCCCGGCGGGCGGCGCGCCGGACTCGCCGCCGCAGGCCGCGGGGGCAGCGTTGGAACCGGTCGAGTCCGCCAGAAGTTACTACCGGCACGTTACGCGCTGGATCGCCGACGCCGCCGACGCGCTGCACTACGCCCACGGACAGGGCATCATCCACCGCGACATCAAGCCCGCCAACCTCATCCTGTCCAACGACGGGCGCATCATGATCGCCGATTTCGGCCTCGCGAAGAGCGCCGACGAGGAGTCTGTGACGCTGACCGGTTCGCTTGTGGGCACCATGCGCTACCTCAGCCCGGAACAGGCGATGGCCAAGCGCGCGCCCGTCGATCATCGTACGGACATTTACTCGCTGGGAGCGACGCTGTACGAACTGCTCTGCTTCCAGCCGGCGTTTCCCGGGACGGATGAAAAACAGATTCTCTCGTCCATCCTGACCCGTGAGCCGGCCGCGCCGCGCAAGATCAACGCGTCCGTGCCGCCGGAACTCGAGATCATCTGCCAGAAGGCGATGGAGAAATCGCCGGACGCGCGCTACCTGACGGCCCGGGCCCTCGCCGACGACCTGCGGCGCTACAGCAGTGATCTGCCCATCGTGGCGCGGCGGCCCAGCATGATGCGCCGCGCCGTCAAGTTCGTGCGGCGGCACAAGGCGCCCGTGACCGCGGCGGTGGCGGGCGCGCTGCTCCTGGGAACCACGTCGCTGTGGATACGGGAGCAAAACGTTCGGCGCGAGGCCCAGAAGCAGCGCCTCATGGCCGAAATTCAGTCCCTCTACGACAGCGGCATGTACTATGCCGTCGCCACCCGGTGGAATGACGCCGAACAAGAGTTCCAGCGGGCGCTGGCGATCGATCCGCGCGACATCAAGACCATTCTGGCCATGATCTGGATGAACATCGACCAGTACAAAAAGGAGCCGGCGTTGTCCACCCCGGACAACCTGGAAAAGGTCAATCGACTCTGCGAGCGCGTGCTGCACCTGGCGCCGGACGACCTGACGGCTCTGAACTACCAGAGCATCATTCTCAAGAACCTGAAGCGCTATCCCGAGGCCATCGCCGCGACGCAGCGGATCGTCGAAATCAACCCGGAATACCAGGCGGCCTGGATGAACCTCGGCGCCTACCACGCGCTCGTGGGGGAGCTCGAAGCCGCGGAGTCGTGCCTGCAGCGCGGAGCGGCATTGGCCGAACAGGTGGATACGGGCCGTGCAGCGGATCAGGCGGACGTCTGGCGGAACCTGGCGGCGCTGGAATTGTACCTCATGCGTCCCGCGGGTCTGGGGCATCTGGATCGGGCCATCGCGCTGCGGCCCACGGATGTGGCGAGTTGGACGCTGCGCGTGCGCCACGCTCTGGCGGAGCCTGACCCGGTTGCGATGGAAAACGCCCTCGACGACGCCAAGCACGCGGACCGCCTGGCCAACGGCCAGGATCCGCGCGTCAAGCGACTGTTGGCGCTCGCCTATCTTCGCCAGGGACGGCCCGATCGCGCCTCTGCGGCGGCCGATGCCGCACTCGCCGGAGGCGACTATCCCGCGTTCAATCATCTGGTGCGTTGCCTGGCCACGCTTCACCAGCAAGACCGCGCCACGGCACAAGCGCACTTTTCGGCGGCGCTGGCGGCCTGGCCGGCGGAGTTTGCCACCGCGGCGTTCATCGCCGGTTACGACCAGGGCGTGCTCTGGCTGGAAGCGCGAAGCGACTTGCAGCGGCTCCGCGCCGAAGTGGAAACGGCGCTGGATTCGTAGCACAAGGGGCCTTTTGAGTACGAGTACCGGCAGGCGTACTTGGCGGGCCATTCGCCATTCCCGCCGTTTCAGAAACGCTGCGTGGGTCAACAAACTGGCACTGCCTTGTAAACTGGAGCTGGAGGAGAAACGCGCGATCCGCAGGAATGCGCGCTATCTCATTGCATGGCAACACCTTCTCCGGTAACCTTTCCTCTCGACGAACGGGCCAGACTGGGGAGAAAAGCGTTGCCGCTCCGCCCATCTCCGTCGCGCACCAGCGTGCCAGGACGAAGCGTAGGTTTCCCGAATCGCAAAAACGGGGCAGACTGGCGCCCCTAGTGGTCTATCCGGATTCACCGGCAGGAGTGAGGGAAAGTATCCATGCGCCTGTTACTCACCGGGGCCTCGATTTTGTGCGTCATGCTCTGCATCGCCGGGCAAAGCCCGGGAGCCGAGCCTGAGGCCTGTGCCGTGCAGGACGTTTTCGCGTTTGACGGCGCGCGGTTCGATGCCTTCGGCTCGGCGGTGGCGATCGCGGGCGAGCGCGTGCTCATCGGTGCACCCGGCGATGACCACTCGAACAGGACGGATGCCGGCGCCGCGTACGTCTACCGCAAGGCCGGCGCGCTGTGGCTGCTGGAAGGCAAGCTGACGGCGCAGGACGCCGATCACCACGACCTGTTCGGCACGGCCGTGGCGCTGGAGGGCGATACGGCCCTGATCGGCGCTCCGCAGGAAAGCGAAGCGGGCATCCACGCCGGCGCTGTCTATGCGTTTCACTTCGACGGCGTGCAATGGGGGCAGGTCCAGCGGTTCACCGGTGTCGATACGGCCGCGGGCGATCGTTTCGGCGCCGCACTGTCGCTGTACAGCGGGCGCGCGCTGGTGGGAGCGAGTCACAAGTCTTGTTCCGCGGGAGCGGAATGTGGAGCGGGATACGTATTCTCCTTCGACGGAACGTCCTGGGTCCAGGAACAGAAGCTGGTCGCGCCGGATGCTGCGACCGGCGATCGATTGGGTGCGGCCGTGTCGCTGGACAGCACCACCGCGCTGGTCGGCGCCCCGCGCCAGGATGAGGCGGCCGTCGACGCGGGGGCCGCCTATGTGTTTGTCCGCGCGGGTGGTTCGTGGTCATTGGAGCAGAAGCTCCTGGCCGTGGCCGCCCAGCCGGGAGATGCATTGGGGACTGCCGTGGCGCTGTCCGGGGACGCGGCCGTCGTCGGCGCGCCTTTTCATGCCGGACCGATTTCGGGTCCGGGAGCGGTCTATCTCTTCACGCGCAGCGGCGGCGTCTGGTCGGCAGCGGGAGCGCTCACGCCTGCCGACGGCGCGGCGGATGATCGATTCGGCGGCTCGGTGGCTTTGGATGGCGCCACGTTGGTGGTAGGTGCGGCATTGCACGACGGCGCGGCCCCGGCCGGCGGCGCCGCCTATGTGTACCGGTTCAGTGGAACGGACTGGCTCGCCGCGGCCAAACTGACTGCTCCCGCCGCCGAGGACGGCGATCGGCTCGGGGCAAGCGTTGCACTGGGCGGTCCTTTTGCGGTGCTGGGAGCGCCGGAGCGCGATCTGGGGGCCGATGCGGACACGGGTGCGGCCTACCTCTTTGCGGTGGCCGGCGACTGCAACCAGAACGGCGCCACGGATGCCTGCGAGGTGTTGGCGGGAACGGCGCAGGACTGCGACGGCGATCTGGTTCCTGATAGCTGCTACTTCGACCAGTGTCAGGGCGAGCCGTTCTGCGACGACTGCAATCTCAATGGAGTGCCCGATTCCTGCGATATCCAGTCCGGGACGTCCTCGGATGCCGATGGCGATGGCGTGCCCGATGAGTGTACCTCTTTTGCCGGCGGCTGTGCGACCGCGGAATGGAGCTGCGGCGGAAACTGGAACCTCAACGGCGCCTTTCCCCTCAACGGCATTCAAACGTTCAGCGTCACGATCGACCAGCCGACGGCGGCGCTGCTGCTCGATCTCGACGTGGTGATCGACACGCTGCGGCTCCTGCGGGGCGCTACGCTTCAACTCACCCAGACCGGCACCGGGGATCTTACGCTGGTCCGGCCCGGCGGCCTGCTTGTGGAAGGCAGCGCAGACGGGGGCCTGCTCAGCACCCTGCTGATCGGGCGCGACCGCACGCTCGATGTCTCCCAGGGCACAGTGACCGTCGGCCCCGGCGGCGTGATTGAGAAAGCGCCAATGTTGGAGGCGACCACCGCGCAACTTCTGGCTTCAGAGGTACAGGTCAACGGCGGAGACTGCGCCTGCCCGCCGCGCGAGGGCGGTCAACTCACCCTGATGGACGAGATGCAATTGATCGTCACAGGTGATCTCATTCTGAACGGCGCCGAGGCCGCGTCGTGCACCGGGCCGTGTGCGCCCCTGCGCGGCGGGGTCGCGCCGCCGCCCAAGGTGCGTACCACCGACTCCAGCACCACCACCATTCAGGGCAGCGTCACCCTCACCGGAAGTTCATCTTTCGACGTCGGCGGCGCGGCGTTTCGTGGTTCCGGTGGGTCCGGGTTTCCCACCATGAGCGTCGGCGGGCACTTCAACAACTACTCCTTCGACCCCTCCCTCTTCTTCTGGGCGCCCGATGCCAAGCTGGTGCTCAACGGCAGCACCCCGCAACGAGTGGAAGCCGCCGGAACCGATCGCAGCGTTTCCGAATCCGGCTTCGCCGACAATTTTGCCATGGGCCTGATCCAGGTGGCCGACGGGCGCGAGGTCTCGTTCGTCGATCTGTTCGACAACAACGGCGTTCCCTCCGACATGGAAGCGCTGTACGTGGACACGCTCGACTTCCGCCCCGGCAGTCGCATCACCGTGGACGGCTGCAAGGTGTACTACAACTACATTTTCAATGAAGCGACCTCGATCGAGTTTCTCAACGGCGGATGCCTCGTGCAGATGACCGCCGCCCCCCTCGCGGCAGCGCTTCCCGAAGGCACCGCCAAGAACCGCTACCTCACCTTCGTACCAACCAACGCCGACAAAGAACTACGCTACGAGGTTACGCATGTGCCAAGCGGCCGCACCCAGTGGGTGCTGCCACCAGCCACGCCCGAGGAGGTGCAGCACCACATCGCCCGCCTGAGCAACGATCCGCCGGCGCTGCGTGCGTGGATGGAACCGGTGATTCATGCCGGCGATTGTCTCATTGCTCCCGACAGCCCCTATGAAATCCGCACGGTGGACGCCTTTGGAAATCGCTCCGCACCGGTCGCCGTGGTCACGGTGGCCAAGCCGCATGGAAAGTCCTGGGGCGACACGGTCGGCACCGTCGCACAAGGCGCCTGGACAGAGCCCAACGGCGTAGTCAACGTCAATGACTTTCTGGCGGCGGTGCAACGCTTCACGGGCGATGCCGCCGCCCCGCCGCCATCGTGGGTCGACGTCCAGCCGCTGTGCCCCAATGGACTGGTCACCTTTGCGGACATTCAGTGGCTGGTGAAGGCATTTCAAGGGGACCCGTACCCGTTCCCTCCACCGGCCGATTGTCCGTAAGTACTGCGGTCAGGGCTGTCCGCTTTGGCCACCCACGGCGACCACCATTCGTTTCGTGCGCTCAGGCCAGACCTCGGCGGCGCGCCGCCTCGTACGCGCCGTTAGGAACTTTAATCCATTGGTCGAGTCGGATGAGGTTGAGAACGTTGCGCATGACGCGCGGCGGCGCGACGAGAACCAATTGACCCCGCCGTCGAAATAAAAGGATCACCTACTGCGACAGCACTGAGATCCACCGTCTGAATCTGCCGTCGTCGGGATAGCATGTACTTCACGCCCCAGAGCGAAAAACAAACACATGAAACTCGTTGGCGCGATTGAACAGCCATCGCCGCGCCGACCCGCGGTCTGCCTGCGCTGCGGGTTCCCGGACGTTGGGCCGCATGTACGAGGCTTGCGAGAGTCTGCCCATTCCAAATGATTGCCACAATCTCGTCCGCCGTCTGGCCGGACTTCGGCTGACGCTCTGCGACTTGGAATCATCGATCGAACGGGCGGGCTCTTGAAACCGTGAATCTGCCCCGGCTACGCGCCCCCTTTCGTTTACCTTGCACTGGATCTTGCACGTACGCGCGTCCACGGCGGTCGTTTGGGGTCACTCGGTGGCAAACGGGACGCGTTATCGGACGACGCAAGAGCGAGAGACGGGATCGTCGTAAGTGGCGCTCCCGTCAATAGTTAGACGCCGCTGTCGATAGGAGTCAACGCCGGTCCAACCAAGCGGGTGAAGGGACTCGAACCCTCGACATTCACGTTGGCAACGTGACGCTCTACCACTGAGCTACACCCGCGCAATCAGGCTCAAGGGCCAATACTTACCGTAACGCTCGGCCCCCCTAGTGTCAATGCCGACGTGGGCTGATTAGCTGTTCAAGACGGTTGGCAATCGGCTGCGTATCTTCTCGCGCGGCCCGCCGGCCTTCGTACCCTACTCTGTGTACCTGCCCCCCAAGGTGCCGCCCTCCGCGCGCCCGACGTCCTTTCTAGGTCCACACCTTCCGACACGAACCACGCGGGATTGCTTGCTTACGCCAGCTCCGGCAACGACCCGGGCCATGGCGGCCTGGCCCAAACAAAAGTCCTGGCCCAAGACATGCACGCACCTCGACCAGGTCCAGGGACTTGGATGAACAACTGCTGATATGACGCCCACATCGCAATCAATACCGAAGATTGGCTCCGAAATCCGGAACGCGCCCGCCTTTAATGTCGGCTGTCCATTGATCAAGTTTGCCTCCGTCAAGCTTCCAGAACTTGCGGCAGCTCTCAAGGTACTCCAGCACAATCTTGCTGCTCCCCTTTTCCAACAGTCGCTTCGCCAACAGCATGTTTGGGCCGAACGACATGAGCGCTGGCGACCCGGCCGTTTGCCCGGCGAGGAGAAGGAACCGTTCCGCCGCGTCGACGTCGCCCTCGTGTAGCGCCACATGGCCAAGAATCAAGTTGCCGTGATGCGTTGCACCGCCGACATCAGCGAAGAACGGACTGGAAACCCGCAATTCCATCAACTCCACCGCAAACAACTTGGCTTTCCCGAATTCCCCCGCGGCCACGGCGGCTTTTGCAGCCTGCTTAAGGACCAGCGATCGAAACACTCCGTTTGGCATGGCCAGCGCTTCCTCGAAAGCCGCAAGCGCTTTTTGAGCCATGGCCTTGTCCGCACCACCTTCCAGGTCCAAGACCCTATGCCCGTAGAGCTGCCCCAGTTGAAACGGCCATTCTGGATTCGACGGGTCAATCGCCGCCGCTTTGCGGATGATTTCCTCGGCCAGCGGCGGGTCGGACAATTGAAAAAAGCCCGCGGCATTGCGGAGAAGCGCCAAATCATCCGGATGACGCTCAATATGCTGATTCCAGAGCCGCCGTGCCTGCGAGAATGCGGCTTCATCGACGAAAGGCATCAGGTAGGCGTCCGGCCTGCCGATGATCGGCGCCCTCGGACGATGCTCGATGATCCAAAGCAAGTGTTGAGCGGCGGCGGCCCTCGCCTCTCTCGTGCCACCGTCCACTCGTCGGTAATAGCCAATGAGCCGAACGCGGGAATCCAGATCATCTGGATATACCTTAAGTTGCGCCTCGATGTTCGCCGCCTCGTCGGCACTCAACAAGTTGGCACGAGATCGTAATTCGGGAGTAATTGGGCGAGGCTGTTCCGAGACCTGTCCCGGAAGCAATAGCGATACCCCGGCAAGCAAAGCGACAACGTAAGGGCTCATCGAATAGCTCCGGAAGCGCAGATGAAGGGGTCTAGAACGTACCGACGCTTGGATCTTAGCAGCGGCTGGTCGACGAACCAAGTGTCCCGCCACCAGCAGGGATATGGCCCGGATGGTGCAACTCCCGGCCGGGTAGCCGATATAATGTCCGAATGAACGCACCAGATTCCGCAGGACACGATGGGAACCGCATCTCCGCCCTCCTCCTTGCGGCCGCGGAGCGAGAAGCGTCGGACGTGCACCTGGTCCCCGGCCACCCGGCCGTGTACCGCGTTCACGGTGCGCTGGTCGAAGCCGCGCCGCACGTACTGACTGCCGACGAAGTCAGCCGGATGATCGCTGCGATTCTGCCCACGCGGCTCGCCTCGGTACTCGAGCGCAACGACCCCGAGCCGACCGAAACGGCCTGTTTACCGCCAACTTCGCGCGACGACCGCGACGCCTTCGCCGCCGCGGCGCGGAAGAACCTGGACTTCTCTCTGGCGATCGACCATCACGGCCGGCGAACGCGCTTTCGCGCCAACATCTTCCTGGCCCAGGGCGCGTGGTGCGCCTGCCTGCGGCACGTGCCGGACGCGATCCCATCGTTCGAGTGGATGGGCTTTCCCCGCGGGCTGGCCGAGCGGCTGGTGAGCCACACCAACGGGCTGGTGATTCTCACCGGCGTGACCGGCTCGGGAAAATCGACCACGCTGGCGGCGCTGGTTAACCTGCTCAACGAACGCGGCGGCGTGCGCGTCATCACCGTCGAGGAACCCATCGAATACGAGCATCCCCGCATCAGCTCCAGCGTCATCACCCAGCGTGAGGTGGGGCGCGACGTCGATTCGTTCTACGACGGCCTCAAGTACGGCCTGCGACAGGATCCCAACGTGATTCTGCTCGGCGAAATCCGCGACCGCGACACCGCCCAGATGGCGCTCTCGGCCGCCGAAACCGGCCACCTGATCCTCACCACCCTGCACACCAAGGACGCCAAGGGGGCGATCACGCGCTTCACCGATCTGTTCCCCTTTGATGCGCAGGACGACGTGCGTACCCAGTTGGCACTGAGCCTGCGCAGCGTGGTCAGCCAGCACCTGCTGCCCAGCGCCCGCGCCGGCGAGAAGCGCGCCCTGGCCATGGAGATTCTGCACGTCAACCAGGCGGTGCGGATCGCGGTGCGTTTCGGCAAAATCGACTCGATCGAATCGGCGATCCAGACCGGACGCCGCGACGGCATGTTGACGCTGGACGAGCACTTGCAGCAACTGGTCCTCGAGGGCCGCATCACGCTGGACACGGCGCGGCGCTTCGCCAAGGACCCCGACGCCGTTTCCCCCCGGCCGGGATAAACCGAAACGCCCCGGAGAAGCTGCGAACCTCCCCGGGGCGCCAAAATGTCGTAGCTGAACGGACCCGCGCAATTCGCGCTGCAAAGATCAGTCCTTGATCCCCGGGCAGAACACGTCATCCACATCAAAGAAAATCGTGCCCCCGGACGTCGTCGCCGTGCCGGCGGCCGACTCGAAAAACTCCACGCCCAGCAGCGTGTAATCGGCGGACTGGAAAATGTGCGTGGCCAGCTCGAAGGCCAGCAATTCGCCGGCGGCCAGATCGTTGGGATAATCCAGCCCCCCCGCGGTGTTCAACGGAAGGTCCACCACCAACAGCACGCCGCCCACACCCCCCAGCAGTTCGTCCGCCGTCGAAAGCGTCGGCTGGATCTTGTTACCCTCCACCAGCACCCAACGGGTTCCGCCGTAAACCTCGACCCCCGAACCGTCGCGCAGCCGTCGCGATTCCACGCGCAACACGAAGCAGTCGTCGCCGTCCGCCCCGGTTTGATAAAGAAACAGCCGCATGGTCACGTCGTTGCCCGCGGTGTAGATCGGCGGTATCGCCACGCGATAGGCGGCCGCCCCGGTATCGCCCGTGGCTTCATCCGGCGGTCCGAACGATGGCTCCCGGATCGATACTAACTGAACCTGAAGCGAGCCCAGCGGTCGAGCATCGCGGAAAAAGTCGTCAATGAACACATCAAAGTAGGTGGGGCCGGGTTCACCCTGCGGACCGGCGGGACCAGCGGGCCCCGTGGGTCCGGTGGCTCCTGCCGAACCCTGTGCACCTGTTTCGCCTTGTTCACCTGGTTCACCCTGTTCGCCCTGCGCGCCCTGCGGGCCCGCGGGACCAGCGGGACCCGTCGCCCCATCCTCGCCCGGCTCGCCTTGCTCACCCTGCGGGCCGGCCGGACCCGGCTCACCCTGTGGACCCTCCGGGCCGGGGATGGGCTGCCCAGCACCGTTGTCGACGTCTTGCTGAATGTCGTCGATCTGTTGCTGCTGGCCGAGCAGCAACGCCGTCAGAATGCCGCCAAAGAGCAGGTCTCGCTGATAATCCTCCAACCCCAGGAAGGGGTTGCCGCAACCACCTTGCAGCGCTACGCCCAGGCTGAGCATTACGCTCAACGTGGCGCCTTTGACCTTGGTGCTGAATGTCATGACCGTGATTCTCCTATTCCCCTGTGCCCCAACTTGCGCGAACGTCGAAGCGATCGCGGTATCGCGCCGGCAACCTGAGTCCACCGGTTCGCAACCTGCGCCGCAGATGACAGCCGGAGGCAAACACAACGCGTCGGCTGGCCGAATGCCACCGCGCGTCAGTCCCTCCTAGATGATCCTTGGTGCAATGCTACAGGGTGTCAAGTACGGTAGCGCAAAAACCCGGGCTGAAGTGTCGTCTGATAAGTGTCAGAACCCCGACATTCAATCTGGAGAATGCCCGGGTGCCCTGGATAGTCAACGCAATCCGCCATGGGCCGAACGCGATGCGACGTCTACGCATTCGGGGCAAATCGGGCGACCCCGCGCATCCAATCGCCAACCGGCATCGTGAAACAAGCGAACGGCCAGCGCAGCGGCCAGCGCTTTTTCGGTCGTCGGATCACTGTCCGCCGCCTGATACGCGCCGCAGCCGGCGCAGGTCAGATCGGCGACAATTCTCACCATTCCGCCGCCGAGTTCCGCCCAATCGAGCGTCGAAAGATCATGCGCGGTCAGTTCACGCAAATTCGACATCAAGCTCCTCCTGCCACCTTGCCCGCGATGACCGAACTGCTTCCTTTCGACCTCGCTTCTGGAATCCCCGCTGGCACCCGCCCCGGCCACCGCAGGACAAACGCGCACGGCCATCATATTCAATCCCGCTCGCGGCAACACTCCGCCGGCGTGTGGTGCACGGATAAATCCGGAACGAAGACGGCCTCGGCAGGCTTAGCCGATCCGGCTCCCGCACAGGCGCCGCCCATCGTCCATCGACCACTCCGGCCACGACCCTGATTGCAGTACCCGTAGACTCCGACGAGCGCCGGCATGACCGGCGATGGAGTGGGAGCCGGACCGAAATCCACCCTGCTGACCGTGTCGCGAGTCACCGCACTGTCCGTCGCGCCCCGCCACGACTATAATGACCACTAATCCCGGCGCCGAAGTACGATGAGGCGATGGCAGCAATCATCCGTGCTTGTAGTAAGAACGACCGGCGCCACCCGACGACCCCCTGCGGAGTGAGGAATGGGCACCGCGGACATCGAACTGCGCGACGTCACCAAGGTCTATTACAAGAACCGCATAGAGATTCCGGTGTTGCACGGGTTGAACCTGCGCATCGGCCCTGGTGAGTTCGTCGTGCTCATGGGGCCCAGCGGGTCTGGCAAGTCGACGCTCCTGCATCTGATCGGCGGGCTGGACCAGCCCACCGGCGGAAACGTTCGCGTCGGAGACGCACATTTGGAAACTTTGTCAGAGCGCCAGCTTACCGCCTGGCGCAGCCGCCACGTCGGGTTTATTTTTCAGATGTACCACCTGGTGCCCGTCCTCACCGCGGCGCAGAATGTCGAGCTTCCCCTGCTGTTGTTCAAAATGTCCGCCGCCGAACGCCGCGAAAGGGTGCGCACCGCCCTCAATGTGGTCGGCCTCGCCGATCGCACGGACCACCGTCCTAACCAGCTTTCCGGTGGCCAGGAGCAGCGCGTGGCCATCGCCCGCGCCATCGTCACCGACCCCGACGTGATTCTCGCCGACGAACCCACCGGCGACCTGGACGGCCAGACCTCGGAGGGCATTCTCAATCTGCTCAACACGCTCAATGAAGAATTTGGAAAAACGATTCTCATGGTCACGCACGACCCCAAGGCAGCGGCGCACGGCCAGCGAACCCTCCACCTGGAAAAGGGACTGCTCGAACGTGACGAAGCCAATGCCCCCCGACCCCGGGCCGCTGCCGCCTTGAGCTAGGAACGCCGTTGCCGTGACCATTACCTACGTGCTCATGCAGAACCTGCGGCGCAATTGGTTGCGGACCGCGCTCACCGCGGCGGCTTTTGCGCTCCCCATGGCCATTTTCGTCGGCGCGCTTTCGTTTGTCGTCGCGCTGATTCGCATCAACCAGGCCAACGAGAAGGAGCTGCGCCTCGGCGTTCACCACAAGATCACCTTGACCAACCTTCTGCCCGATGGCCTGCGGCGCAAGATCGAAGCGCTGGACCCCGACCGAGCGCGTCTTCGCGCCGTCTGCGGCATGCGCTGGTTCGGCGGACGCGTCCCCGACACCCAGAATACGTTGACCAGCCTTGCCGCCGACGCCGACACCTTTCCCATCGTCTACAGCGATCTCAATCTCTCGGAATCCGACGTCGAACAATGGCTGCGCAACCGCCGCGCCTGCGTCGTCGGCCGCGGCCCCGCCGAGCTGTACGGCTGGAAGGTCGGCGATCGCATCGTTCTCGAAAGCACCATCCCCCCCTATCTCGCTTTGGAGTTCCACGTTGTCCAGGTGACACAGAACTCCGAACGCGCCAATTTCTTTTACTTCCGGCGCGATTACCTCACCGAATCGCTCGCCGCCGCCGGTGTCGACGGCGACCGCGTCCACATCTTCTGGATCAAGTGTCAATCGGCCGACGCGCTCCGCTCCCTGCAAACCGAAATCGACAATATGACCGCCCACAGCCCCGAGGAAACCAAGTCCGAAGACGAGAACGCCTTTGTCGCCAACTTCACCCAGGCCGCCGGCGACATCCCCGGCCTCATGCGCGTCATGGCCCTCGTGGTGGTGATCATCATCGCGCTGGTCGCGGGCAACACCATGATGATGAGCTTTCGCGAGCGCACCCGCGAACTGGCCGTGTTCAAAGCCATCGGCTTCCAGTCCGGCCGGATCTTTCTGATCGTACTCGCCGAAAGCCTGCTGCTCGCCATGATCGGTTCTTTGCTGGGTATCCTGCCGGTCGCGGCGCTGTTGTATTGGATGCCCATTCGTGGACTGCGTTTCGGTCCCATCGGTTCACTGGAGGTATCTCCCGCCGCGGTGTTAATTTCGTTGGGCATAGCGGCCGCCGTGGGACTGGTCGCGGGGCTTTGGCCCGGTTACCAGGCCATGCGCCTGCGCACCGTGGACGCCTTGCGCCGTGTGGCTTGAACCGCCATGGCGATTCGTATGGTTGATGACCACTGATTGATTTCATGGCCCTGCCTTTCACCTATCACCTGCGCAATCTGCTGGTACGCAAGACGACCACCGCGCTGACGGTGCTTGTGATCGCAGCGGTGGTCGGCGTGCTGGTGTGGATGCTGGGCTTCGCTTCGGCCTTGCGCCACTCCCTTTCGCAAGCCGCCGACGCAGTGAAGTTGATCGTGCTGAAACGCGGAGCCACTTCGGAAAGCAACAGTGCCATCCCCCCGGATGAATCCAACAAGCTGGCTCAACTCGCCGACGTGGAACGTGATCCGCAATCCGGCGAACCGCTCATCAGCCCCGAAATGCTCGTGCAGGTATCGCTGCCCCGGGTCCGCGACCGCGGCACCACGTTCGCCAATGTCGCCGTCCGCGGAGTCACCGAACGTGCGTTCCAGGTCCACCGCAGCATCCAGGTAAACGGCTCCCTGTTCTCGACGGGAACGCCCGAAGTCATCGTCGGCGCTACCGCCGCCAAACAGTTCGGCGGGCTCGCGGTCGGCCAGACCATTACCCTCGGTTACGGAAGCGACCGTGCCTATCGCGTCGTCGGCACCTTCACCGCCGACGGCGGACCGATGGAGAGCGAGGTCTGGGGATACCTGCCGTCGCTCATGAACGCCTACAATCGTTCGATGTACTCGTCTGTCTCGATTCGCCTTCGCAGCGGCGCCGACACCGGTAAGGCGCTGGAACAGATCGCCGGACCGGCCATCCAGATGTCCGGACACACCGAGCGCGACTACTGGTATGAACAGTCGAAGAACATCCGGTTGTACCTGGGAATCTCCTATTCCCTTGTCGCGGTGATGTGCCTTGCCGCGGTCTTTTCCATCGCCAACACCATGTTCGCCGCCGTCGCGGGGCGCACCCGCGAAATCGCCATGCTCCGCACCATCGGCTTTCGACCGGGGCAGATACTAGCCGGGTTCGTTTTCGAGGCCGTGCTGCTCGCCTTGCCCGGCGCGGCGCTCGGCTGCCTGGCCTGCCTGATCTGGCTGGCGACCGTGGGCAATACCAAGGATATGTTCGGGGCCACGACGTTCACCACCTTGGCGTTTGAGATTACGCTCACGCCCCTGATTGCCGTCACGGCCTTACTGGCGGTTTCACTTGTCGGAGCCGTAGGGGCGTTCGTTCCCGCGATGCGCGCCGCCCGTGTGGAGGTCGTCACCGCCCTGCGGGAACCTTAGTTGATCAGTCCACCTGGGGGAGTTGCCGAAGCGATCATTCCCGAGAATCCGCACGCGGCGTCACAGCGTTAACCATGCTTCGAACCCTGTATCTTTATCGCAATATCACGCGCAACCTACTGCGCACCCTGTTAACCTGCGCCGCCGTCGCGTTCCCCATCACGGTCTATGTGCTTTCCACCGCCGTCGTCGATGGCATTGAGCGCTTTCTCGATAACTCCGCCCGCTCCCTTCGATTGGCTGTCACTCACAAAGCCTCGGTGGTCAACCCCCTCCCCGAAGCCTATCTCGCCAAGATCCAGTCCCTCGACCCCACACGCACCCGCATCGTCGCGGCCTGCGGTATTCGGTGGATCGGCGGCAAGGTCCCCGGCGACAAACGCCCCCTCTCCGTCCTGGGCGCCGATGTGGACACTTTTTACGCCACCTTTCCCGAATACAACCTTACCACGGACGAGCTTGACGCCTGGCAACGCGACCGCCGCGCTCTCATTGCCGGTTACGGCACCGCCGGACAGTTCGGATGGAACGTCGGCGATCGCGTCACCATCCAGCCATCCGTCCCGCCATACTCACCCATGGAGTTTCGCGTGATCTCGATAGCCCCGGACGCCCACGACCCGGTCACCCTCTGG
>CAZMVD010000019.1:0-51267 GCA_964569425.1 uncultured Phycisphaeraceae bacterium | reverse complement strand
GACGTGGTGCGGTTCATCAACTCGCCGGGTCGTTTTGAGGCGGCGTTCGGGGAGCGTTTCATCGATCTGGACGGCGTGTGCGACGGGGCGGCCGACGAATCGTGGGTGGCGCATGGCAAGGCGTTGACCTTTGCAGATTGGTTTCAGGATGCGCGTGCCGGGCTCAAGACGGACGATGGCGCGGGGTGGGCGCGATCGGTCCAGCGCTGGGGGGCGCAGTTGGCGGAGCACGAAAGTAAGACGTTTGAGCCGACGTTCCGATTTCCACTGGCGATGCGCCGGCCGTTGCCGGTCCAGGTGGCGGGCTGGATTCGCTGGCTGGAGTCCCGAATCGACGTGGGGCGTCGTAAGCTTTCGATGATAGTCTCGGGCGAACTGGAGCATGAGTCAGGCCATCTGACGGTGATTGCCCGGGACATCGTGAAAGAGGATTTTCTGCTGCTCACGCCGGCGGCGCGGACGCTTCCCTATCTTGACGATTTGCTGGCGCTGGAGCCTGCGAATGGCTCCGAGAGCGGTGCCGGCGCGGGATCGACCGCGGACGGGGCCGGGGAAAGTCTGGGTAGTTGGGTTGATTTTGTTCAGCGGTAAGGTAGGTTACCTTGGCGCATCCGGTGTGGTCGGGTCCCATCGCGCCCCGAAATTTCGGGCTCCATCGGCCGTAGGACACCGGTGTGGAATCCGCGTTGGCGAGTAAACCATGGCGAAACTGGACGAAGCACCGGTCATAGAACTGGGGCGTCAGCCGATCCCGGGCGATGCTCCTTGCGGCGTGGATGCGGGGGACGACGAGCAGTATCTCCAGGTCAATGCTGAACTCAACAAGATCGACCGCATCGAGCTGGGCGAGCCGGACTGGTACGCCGTGGAGCAGAATGCGATCAACCTGCTGCGCACCAAGTCCAAGGATGTGGAAATGGCCGCGGCGCTGGGGTATGCGCTGTTCAAACGGTACTCCTATGCGGGATTGGCCGCGACGCTGGAGTTGTTTGCGGAGTTAACCCGCCATTTCTGGGATCAGCTCTTTCCGGAACGCCCGCGACGGCGCAAAGCGCGGATGGAGTCGCTGGCGGATCAGTTCACCGAGAAGAACTGGTTTCGGGAGCACCCACCCAAGGGCGACGACTTCGACGCGCTTGATATCTGCCTTGCGCGCGCGGAAGCCCTGAAGACCCTTCTCAAAGAGAAGATGCCGGATGAGCAGATTGAACTGGATAAGTTCATCCGTGGATTGAAGGAGCAGGCGGCCAAGCGCCCCAAAGCGGCGGCCGCGGCGGCACCGGCGGGGGAGGGAGGGGCCGCGGCGGCGCCTGCCGCGGCCGGTGTGGGCGGAGCGGCGTTTTCCGCCGGAGAGCCCGCGGATCCCAGCGCGGCACTGAATGCGGTGTTGGGGGCGTCGACGTTCCTGCGAAAGACGGATCCGGCCGACCCGGTTCCCTATGCGCTGGTTCGGGTCATTCGGTGGTCGAAGATTTCGTTACCCTCGTCGGATGCGGCGAGGTTTCAGATCGAGCCGCCGGAAGCGTCGAAGCTGGAAGCGCTGACCCATCAGTTTTCGAACGGCATCTGGGAGAATCTCCTGAAGAACGCGGAGGCGGCGTTTCGGTCGAGTGATCCGCTGTGGCTGGACCTGCAGCGATATGTTTGTGCAGCGATGATGGGGCTGGGTCCGAATTACGAGAAGGCGCGGCAGGCGGTCATGGGGCAGACAGCGGCGCTGGTCAACCGATTGGGTCCGGGGCTGTTTGAATTGACATTTAAGGGGGGGGTTCCGCTGTGCAGCGGCGAGACGAAGATGTGGATCGAGTCGGAAGTGGCTCCGGCGCGTGCCTCGGGGGGGGGCGGTGGGCCAGAGGGCAACGGCAAACTCCGGGAGACGGCCGACAAGGCGCGGCAACTGGCGGGTTCGGGTAAACTGAAAGAGGCTTTGCAGACGTTGCAGGAAGGGCTGTTCACGAGTACACAGCGGCGAGATCGGTTTTTATGGCGGGTGCGAATCGCCCAGCTTTGTTTTGACGCCAAGCGTTTACAGCTTGCTGCCCCGCTGCTGGAAGAGTGTTATGATGAGATTCGCCGGTACCACATCGATGAGTGGGAGCCGACGCTGGCGGTGGAGGTGGCGCAGACGTTGTATCGCTGCCGCAAGTCGTTGACGGCGGCGGAGAAGGCCCCGGCGGAGGATGTGGTTCGCGGCGTTCGTGAGTCGTTCGCGTGGTTGTGTCAACTGGATCCGCTGGCGGCGCTCGCGGCGGAACCATCGAGTTAATCAGGCCGAGTGCAGAGCGGCCGGTTGAAGAGGAGTGTTTCTCATGGCAAAGGGACCGTCCAAGGCCCGCGAGTCGCGGGTCAACATCGCCATTTCCGATCGCCTGCGCGGCGGGGCCGAGCCGGAGCTGCCGTTCCGCATGCTGGTGATGGGCGATTATACGCTCAAGCAGGACAAGCGGACGATCGACGCCCGGCAGCCGCTGGACATCAACAAATCGAATTTTGATTCGGTGATGCAGAGTTTCAATTTGTCGTTGGACCTGACGGTGCCGGATCGGATCACCGGATCGGGTGAGATGCCGGTGTCGCTGCGGTTCGGGACATTGAAGGATTTTCGTCCGGAGTCGATCGCGCGGCAGGTGCCGCAGTTGAAGAAGCTGTTGGAGCTGCGCGAGGCGATGAAGGCGCTGCGTCCCAAGATGGGCGACAAGGCGGCGCAGAAGGAGCTGCTGGACGCGATCAAGGATCCGGCGGTCCGGGATCAGATCCTGGGGATGATCGCCGGTCCTGCGGCGCCGGCGGCGGGGGGTGGGGCGGCCCCGGCGGGCGATGCGCCGCCCAGTGGAGACGCGCCGCCACCGCCGGCATGACCGGCGTGAGGTCTTTGACGCCGGGCGTAAGAAGGCGATGGGTCTGGGAGTGTAGGGACAACGCGAGAACCGCTTAACGGAGATATGCATCCATGGCAGAGCAACCGCAACAAGCCGCCTCGGGGCAGGCGCAGACCACCGAAACCTCGGCGGTGGACTCGTTGATTGACAGTTGGGATCTGGATAACGAATACCGCGACCTGTACCGCAAGGGCATCGCGGGGATTGTGCAGAAGGCCGCCGGCTTCGACCTGAACAAGCTGACCATCAACAAGCAGGTGGTGGACGATTTCATCGCAGAGATCGACCAGCAGATCAGCGCGCAGGTCAATGCGGTGCTGCACAATGAGCAATTTCAGAAGCTGGAATCGGCGTGGCGCAGTCTGTGGTACCTGGTGGACAACACGGAGTTCCGGCAGAACATTCGCATCGAGGTGCTCAACGCCTCGAAGGACGACCTGCTGGAGGATTTCCAGGACTGCAAGGACTGGCAGAAGTCGGGTCTGTTCAAGACCGTGTATCGCGACCAGTACAACACCTTCGGTGGTAACCCGTATGGCATGATGGTGGGCAACTACGCGTTCGACAACCGCAACCCGGAAGTGGACCTGTTGTCGGAGATTGCGCGGGTGGCGGCGGTGGCCAAGTGTCCGTTTATCGCCGGGTCCGATCCGAAGATGTTCGGCAAGAAGGAAGACTCGTTCATGGGGCTGCCGAAAATGGCGGAGATGTACGAGATCTTCGAGCAGCCGCAGTACACCAAGTGGAACTCGTTCCGCGATTCGGACGATGCGCGGTACGTCGGGCTGTGCATGCCGCGTTTCCTGTTGCGCAAGCCGTACACCATCGAAGACCAAGACGTGAAGGACTTCACCTTCCAGGAGGACGTGCGGTCCGAGCATCACGATCGGTATCTGTGGGGCAATGCGGCGTTTGCCATGGCGGGGCGCATGACCAAGAGCTTCGCCAACTTCGGCTGGTACAACGCCATCGTCGGTCCCAACAGCGGCGGCACGGTGCCCAACCTGCCGTTGCACCAGTACCAGGCGACCGGTCAGTACCACACCAAGATTCCGACGGAAACGCTGATTTCCGAAGACATGGACGTGGACCTGTGCAATTTCGGGTTTATTCCGCTGGTGATGCGCAAGGGCAGCGACAACGCGGCGTTCTTCGACGCGCCGTCGGCCAAGCGCGTGGGCAAGTTCGCGGACACGGCGGAAGGGCACGAAGACGAAATGCGGGCGCGGCTGGGTATGTCGCTGCCGTACCTGATGATCTCATGCCGCATTGCGCACTACTTGAAGGTGATCTGGCGAGAGAACATGGGCCGCGTGATGGACGCGGAGAAAATGGTCAAGGAAATCAACGACTGGCTGAAGCAGTATTGCCGGCAGGGCACGCTGGATGACAAGCTGGCGGCCAAGTATCCGTTGAAGGAGATTCAGGTCACGGCGACGCCCGTTCCGGGCAAGCCGGGGATGTTCAAGTCCGAGATTCAGATGATTCCGCACCTCAAGCTTAAGGGCGTGGAAGTGGAATTGTCGATGGTCGGACAGTTCGATCCGCCGCCGGCGTGACGGGTCGCACCGCAGGATAACCGGCGACGGCCACGCGCGGCACGAAGCTGCGCGTGGCCAACGCCTCCTTTCGTTGTGTTTCTCTTCGCGCGAAGTGCAAAGGAGTGCCGACGGCGCGTCGGTTTCGGGGATGTTGCGCGCGTTGTCGGTGCGCGCTGCGTACCAATGGGCACGCCTGCCCAACTGTTTTGCCCACGTGGGCTCTGGTGCCCAGCGCCGGTGCAGTTGGGCTTAGCGACGCTGCGGTGCCGAATCGGGTTTGCTTTTCGTAAGTTATTGTTTTGCAATAGGTAAGGCGAATCTCTGCGTCAAATGGGTCGAGCCGGAAGATCTTGGCACGGCTCTTGCTAAAGAGGTCTGGCGGAGATTCGGGCCAGTCGAGCGGCAGGGCAATCGGCCGCTCAGACGCAGAAAACTGAAAAGGAAACAACCGGCAGCCGGTCGGGACGCCGCGGCGGCGTTCCGCGACCCCTGCCATGAACGTGTCACCCAGGTGGACCCCATCAAGGAGAATGGATCATGCCAACCCCGTGTAATCTGAAGGTCGCTGAGTATCCCGGCTCGTCGGAGAAGGAAGGGCGCGAGGACACGAGCGACGTGTTTGAGATTGAGCATCATATTCACCAGCCCATCGACCCGACGACGGGTCAGGCGACGGGCGTGCGGGTTCACAGCCCGATGCGCGTGGTGAAGGTGATCGACAAGGCCACGCCGGGTTTTCACAAGGCGCTGTGCACCGGGCAGAACCTCAAAGAAGTGCTGCTGGACTTCTATCGGATCGATCCGGCGACGCGTGAGGAGGCGAAGTATTACACGATCACGATGCGCAACGCCCGCGTGGTGGACGTGCAGCCGTACATGCCCATGAGTTTCGTGCCGGCCAACGAGAGCTATCGCCACATGGAGCAGGTCAGCTTCGTGTACGAGGAGATTGAGTGGAACTGGCAGCCGGACAGCGTGGTCGAGATGGATCGGTGGCGTGCGCCGGGCGGTGCGTGACGTCATTCGCCTTGCACGACGACCCTTGACCGTGGAGCCGGCCGTTTTTCGAGGTGGTTCCGGCGACGGGTCAGGCGAAGCGGAAGGGTCGTGGAGCACCGGGAGCGGCGGATTCCTGCTGCTCATCCACCCGAGCGGTTCGAGATGGGCGGGGGTGCCATGGCGGCAAGCTCGGGGAGGGAAGCGGGTGCCGTGCAGCGGTCGATACGGAGGGGAGTCGACCGCTGCATCGGCGGGTGGGCCGTGACGCCGTCGAATAAGTTCACGACGGCGTCACGGTTCCGCATGTTGGAAACCGAGCATGGGCAAAGAGAGCAGCCTGCTGGATCGCCTCAGGGAACTGGGCGATCCGTATGCCAGTCGCAGGACGGCGTCGACGGGTGAGAACGTCGAGGCGCTGCTTGATTCGGTCCGGCGCAACGTGATCCGTCTGCTGAACGCCCGTCAAGGGATGAGCGAGGCGGTGCCCGACTTCGGGTTGCCCTCGCTGACGGAGTTTCCCGCCGAACGAGATGATTTCGTTCACCTGGTGCAGGAATCGGTACGTGCGGCGATCACGAAGTACGAGCCGCGCCTGCGACGCGTTCGGGTGAGCCGGGCAGAGAGCGACGAGGAGTCTCCGCGGCGTCCTGCGTTCCGGATCGAGGCGGTTCTAGTAGGTGCCGGCGGCGAGCACCGTGTGTGGTACGACACGGATCTGGACGGCACCGGCAGCTTTCGGGTTTCCGAATAACGAGGGTCTCAAGTTCCGTCTCCGGCGGTGACCGGAGGGCTTGCGGTGCCGTGTTCGGGCATTGCGCCTGTTCGCCTGACGTCGGCAGCGCCGCACGGGCCGAAAGCGCCGGTGCGGTTTCGCCGCGGGCGCGGCGCGTTCGGGCAGGCCGAGGATCGAGTCAGCAACGTGATCAAGACCTACTTTCAGGATGAGCTGCGCTACCTGCGTGAAGTGGGTCCGGACTTTGCGCGGGCGAATCCGGAGATCGCGCGTCTGCTGACGGATCGTGGCTCCGACCCGGATGTGGATCGGCTCTTGGAAGGCGTGGCGTTTCTTTGTGCGCGGATTCGCCAGAAGCTGGACGACGAGCTGCCGGAAGTGACGTCCGGCCTGTTGTCGCTTCTCTGGCCGCATTATCTGCGTCCCATCCCCTCGATGAGCATTCTGGAGTTCCTTCCCGAAGTGGAAGCGATGCAATCGCCGTTGCGGGTTCCGGCGGGCGCGGCATTCGCGAGCATTCCGGTGGACGGCACACAATGCCGGTATCGTTCGTGCTGGCCGACGGTGCTGCGTCCCTGGGGAATTGAGGATGCGCGGCTCGAAGCGACTGCCGGCGCGCCGGCCAAGCTTGTTCTGCGTTTCCGAACTTCGTCGAAGGCGGCGTTGGAAAACCTGGAACTCGGGCATGTGCGCCTGTACCTCGCGGGCGATCCGCGAACGTGCTTTACGCTTTATCTTCTCCTGGCGGCGCACGTGGGCGAGGTTCGGGTCAGCGACGGGGGCACGGGGGGCAAACGGCGGGACATGGCACTGTCCGCCAAGGCAGTGCGTGCTGCCGGATTGGATCGGGACGAGGCGGTGCTGCCGTATCCGCAGTTGTCATTTCCCGGTTACCGGCTGTTGCAGGAGTATTTCGCGTTCAAAGAGCGGTTTCTGTTTGTGGATGTGCACGGGCTGGACCGCGCGGTGCGCGAGCTTGAGCTGACCAATGCGCTTGAGCTTTCGGTGACCTTTAATCGCCGACTGGATTCATTTCCGCTGGTATCTCCGGAGAATGTCCGGCTGCATTGCGTGCCGATCATCAACCTGTTTGCCCATAGTGCGGACCCCATTCGCGTGCAGCACGAGCGCGTGCAGAACCTGTTAATGCCGTCGAAGTCGGGCGTGGCGGACCGCCGGCATCTGGAGGTTTTCTCGGTGGACCGCGTGGCGGGGGTGGTGAAGGGCGAAGGGGTGGAAACGCGGGAGTTCGAGCCGTTTCATTCTTTTCATCACCTGGCCGCGAGCGATCCGAGTCGCATCAGCTATTACCAGTCGCACCTGGTGCCCAACGTGCACAGTGGGGACCCGCGGCTGGGGACGGACATGTACCTGTCGTTCGTGTGTGCGGGCGAGGGAGGGGGGCTGCCGGCGGACACCACGATTTCGGTGGAGTTGACGTGCACCAATCGGCACCTGCCGGCTTCGCTGCGTGCGGGGGATATCTGTGAACCGACCGACAGCTCGCCCGCGGGAACGCGGTTTCGCAACATACTCAAGCCGTCGCCGACCATCAGCCCGCCGCTGGGGCGCGGCATGCAGTGGCGGCTGATTTCGCACCTTTCGCTGAACTATGTTTCGTTGATCAGCGCCGGCCACCTGAAGGAGCTGCTGCGGCTGTACGACTTTGAGTCGGAACACGATGCGCACCGGGCGCTGGCGCAACAGCGCATGCTGGAGGGCATTCTGCGGGTCGATGCCACGTTTCGGCAGCGCATCATCCGGGGCGCGGCGGTGCGGGGCGTGCAGGTGGACATGGAACTGAACGACGACCATTTCGCGGGCGAGGGGGACGCGTACCTGTTTGCCTCGATCCTGGACCACTTTTTGGCGCTGTACACGACGATCAATGCGTTCAGTGAATTGTCCGTGCGTTCGTCGCGGACCGGTCAGGTGTATTCGTTTCCGCCGCGCTGGGGCGAGCAGCCCACGCCCGCCGGTGCCCCCAACGGAGGCGTAGCATGACGTCAACGCCTGCGAACGGAACTCTGCCGGCGCCCGGCGCGGTTTCCACGCCCGTGGGGCAGCGGCTGCTCAACAGCGCCGCGAGCTTTGATTTTGTGCAGGCGGCCTGGTTGATTGAGCGGTACCTTTCCGGAGGGGTTCGAGTCGGGGATCGGGGCCCGGTGGCCGAAGAGGGGATTCGCTTTCGTCCGGACGTGGCGCTGGGCTTCCCGGCAAGTGATGTCCGTCGTTTGGCGCAAGTGCGGACGACGGGCGATCGATCGACGTTTCTGATGGAAGTGACGTTCCTCGGCCTATACGGGGTGAGCACGCCGCTGCCGCTTTCGTACGCGGTGGATGTTTTGAAATCGGTCGATCAGCACGCGGCGGCGGTGTTGGAATCGCACGGGCGCGGCGTTCAGGCGTCGGAGGCGGCTCCCTCGGCGGCGAAGGCAGGTGGCAGCGGCTTGTACGATGGGTCCAGCCCGGTGCGCGGTTTCCTGGACGTGCTGCACCATCGGTTGATATCGCTGTTCTATCGCGCGTGCCTGAAGTACCGCTATGAGCTGACTTTCGGACTGACCGGGCGCGACACGATCTCGGATTACATGCTATCGCTGGTGGGTTACTCGTCGCGCGCGGAATCGGCGCAGCTTGGGGTTCCGCCCATCAGCTTGATTCGCTATGCCGGCGTGCTGACCCAGCGTCCGCGCTCGGGGGCCACGCTGGAGGGTTCGGTCAGCGATTACTGGGATGGCCTGCCGGTGACGGTGCGGCAGTGCGAAGGGCGGTGGATCCTGCTGGGCCGGCGCGATCAGAACCGACTGGGCGTCGACAACAGCACGCTGGGGTTCGACCTGACGGTGGGCGATAGGGTGTTCGATCTTGGCGGGTCGTTCACGCTGGCGGTGGGTCCGGTGGATTGGGAGACCTATTTGACGTTTCTGCCCGACGGGTCGCGGTTTGCGCAGACGCGGGCGTTGATTCAGCGGTACCTCGTGGATCCGCTGGCGTTCGCGATTGCGGTGAAGCTGCGTGCCGGCGAGGTGCCGGAAATGAGATTGACCAGCGATGATTCGGCAGGCCGGCTGGGCTATACGAGTTGGCTGCGGACGGATGAAGTCAGCGCCACGGAGGTTTCGTTTGCGGCGGCGGCTTAGCGGTGTGCAGGAAGTGTGGCGGCGTGCCCCGGTCGGGGCAGGGAGCACGGGGGGCAGTTGCCTAAGGCAGGGGCGCCTTTTACCTTGGTCGCCCGGTCTGACAGGCGGGCGGATTAGCGCGACGGCGCGGTGCCGGAGTGCGAGAGCCGCTCAGACGTACGGAAAGCGACGATTATGACCACAACTCCCCGAGCGGAAGACCTTCGCAAGCTTATTCAGCGTTTCGATGCGCATTGCATTCGCAGTTTTCAGGGCGCCACGACGCTGTGCCAGTCGCGCATGCACTTCGAGATTCTGCCGGAGCACCTGCTGCTGCGCATGCTGGACGATACCGCAGGCGACGTGACCCAGATTTTCAATACCTTCAAGGTGGATCGCGGACAGATTCGGCGGGCGTTGCAGCGGATATTGGAGGAACTGCCCGCCGGTCATCATGGCAAGCCGGCGCTGTCGCCCAAGATCGTCGAACTGTTTCAGTCGGCCGCGGTGCTGGCGGACGAATTCGGCTTCTCGGAGATACGTACCGGATTGCTCATTCTGGCGATGGCGATGAACCCCGGGCATGTTCGCGTGGGCGAGATGACCCCGGAGTTCGACCGCATCGACGTGGACCAGATTCGGGAGCATTTCCACCAGATCGTGCTGGGTTCGTCCGAGGCGGGTGCGGCAGCGGGCGGTGAAGCTGTGCCCGGCGGTCCGGCGGGCGACGGGGGGGCGCTGGCACAGTTCACGGTGGACGTGACGGCGAAGGCGGCGGCCGGAAAGATCGATCCGGTGTTCGGGCGCGATCACGAAATCCGGCAGATGATCGACATTTTCGCGCGGCGGCGGAAGAACAACCCCATTCTGGTGGGCGAGCCGGGCACGGGCAAGACAGCGATTGTCGAGGGGTTGGCACTGCGCATCGTGGAGGGCGACGTTCCCCCGGCGCTCAAGGGGGTCAAGCTGATCTCGCTGGACTTGGGTCTGCTCCAGGCGGGGGCAGGGGTAAAGGGCGAGTTCGAGAATCGGCTGAAGAACGTCATTAAGGAAATCAAGGCCAGCCCGGAACCGGTGATCACGTTCATCGATGAGGCGCACACGCTGATCGGCGCGGGGGGCACGGCGGGCGGTTCGGATGCCGCCAACCTGCTCAAGCCGGCGCTGGCGCGGGGTGAGCTGCGCACTGTCGCGGCGACCACGTGGGCCGAATACAAGAAGTACTTCGAGAAAGACGCGGCGCTGGAGCGCCGCTTTCAACTGGTGCGCTGCGATGAGCCGAGCATCGACGCCGCGGTGGTCATGCTGCGCGGGCTCAAGGACAAGTATGAGAAGCACCACAAGGTGGTGATGCTCGACGAGGCGATCAGCGCTGCCGTCCAGTTATCCAGCCGCTACATCAGCGGGCGGTTCCTGCCGGACAAGGCGGTGGACCTGCTGGATACTTCGGCGGCGCGGGTGGCGGTGGGGCTGAGCACGCGGCCGGGGGCGTTGGAGGATCTGGATCGCCAGCTCAGCCACCTGGACACGGCGTTCACGGCGATGCAGCGCGACCTGGCCAGCGGAATGAACGTGGACGAGGCCAAGGTCGCGGAGCTGGAGCAGACGCGGACGAACGTGCTGGAGAAGCGCGAGAAGCTGGAAGCCAAGTGGAAGGCCGAGCAGGAGGCGGTAAACAAGGTCATTGAATTGCGCGCGCAACTGCGGGCGTTCGCCGCGCCGGCGGCGGATGCCGGGGGCAACGGGCAGGCGTCCACAGAGGCGAAGGCGGCGGCCGAACCCGAAAAGAAGAAGGGCGCTGCCTCCGCCGATGAGCAGGCGGTGCGCAAACAGATCGATGAGGCGATGAAGGCGCTGCGCAAGCTGCAGGGCGATCAGCCGATGCTGCATCCGCACGTGGACGGATCGGCGGTGGCGGCGGTGGTTTCGGACTGGACGGGCATTCCCGTGGGCAGCATGGTCAAGGATGAAATCGCGGCGGTGCTGCAAATGGAGGATCGGCTGCGCGAGCGGGTGGTGGGGCAGGATCACGCGTTGAAGATCATCTCCGAGAAGCTGCGCACGTCGCGCGCCGGGCTGGGCAATCCGGACCAGCCGATGGGCGTGTTTCTGTGCGTGGGGCCCAGCGGCGTGGGCAAGACGGAGTTGGCGCTGGCGATCGCGCATCTGCTGTTCGGCGGCGACCGATTCCTGACCACGATCAATATGTCGGAGTTCATGGAGAAGCACACCGTTTCGCAGTTGAAGGGCTCGCCGCCGGGCTATGTGGGTTATGGCGAGGGCGGCGTGCTGACCGAGGCGGTTCGGCAGCATCCGTATTCAGTGGTGTTGCTGGACGAAGTCGAGAAGGCGCACCCCGATGTGATGAACTTGTTCTACCAGGTTTTTGACAAGGGTTCGCTGGCCGACGGAGAGGGGCGGGTCATCAACTTCCGAAACACGGTGGTGGTGATGACCAGCAACCTGGGCACCGACGTGATTCAATCGATGTGCGAGTCGGGCGAGGAGATCAACCCGGACGAACTGAAGGAGGGGATTTACCCGCATCTGCGCGAGCACTTCAAGCCGGCGCTGGTGGCGCGAATGACGGTGATTCCGTTCCTGACGCTCAAAACGGACGTGCTGCGGAACATCTCGAAGATGAAAGTGGGCAAAATCGGTCGGCGGCTCAAAGAGACGCACCGGATCGCGCTGGCGGTCGATGACGCGGTGTACACGCAAATCGCTTCGCGCTGCACGCAGGTGGATGTGGGCGCTCGGGCCATCGACCACGTACTGGATCAGGCGATCATGCCGCAAATGTCGCGGCGGCTGCTGGAGTGTATGTCCGGCGAGACCATGCCCAAGCAACTGCGCATGGGCGTGGCCGAGAATGGAGAATTCACCTATGCCTTCTCAGAGGCCTAGGCCGTCGGCGGTAAATGCGTGTGAAGCCGGCGCCCAGTCGCCGGCGGCGGTGGAGCGTGGAGAGTAGACCATGGCCTTGATGCGCGATTACAGCAAAGCGCAGCTTGCCTTTCAGGTGGACGGCGGGGACGTCGACCGCTTTCAGGTCATGCGCTATCGTGGTTCGGAAGGGCTCAGCCGGCTGTATCGTTTTGAGATCGAGCTGGCCTCCGCGGACGAGGCGTTTGCGTTCGATGACATCGTGGGCAAGCCGGCGGTGCTCAGCATTTACGCGCCGGGCGGGGCGCGCTATTTCCACGGCGTGGTGAGCCGGTTCGAGTTGACGGGCGAGACGGCCGATCAGCTCTACTTTCGGGCGGAACTGGTGCCGTCAATCTGGATGCTCACGCACCGGTACAACTCGCGCATTTTCCAGGGCCAGACCACCAAAGAGATCATCAACGACGTGCTGACCAAGGCGGGCGTTCCCACGGACCGCGTGGACCTCGAAGGGATCAGCGCCCCGCAGTCGCGCGAATACTGCGTGCAGTACCGCGAGACCGATTTCAACTTCATCTGCCGGCTGATGGAGGAGGAAGGCATCTGGTGGTACTTCGAGCAGACGCTTGAGGGTCATACCTTTGTCGCCAGCGATGCCACGGAATACGCCGCGATCGAGGGCGAGGGGGCGCTTCCCTATCAGCCGCCCTCGGGCATGAACGTGCAGGGCGACCACGTGTTTCGCTTCCGGCTGGGGCAGGCGGTGCGCCCCGGCGCGGTGGTGCTGCGCGATTTCAGCTTTGAAAACCCGTCGCTCAACCTGGAGACCAAGGGGGATTCGGGGCGCGATCCGGGTCTGGAGTTTAGCGATTATCCTGGCGAGTACAGCGAACAGCAATTGGGCCAGACGCTTGCGACCGTCCGGGCGGAGGAGTTCGAGTGCTCGCGCATCGTAGGCGTCGGCGCTTCCAACTGTTACCGTCTTTCCCCCGGGAAAACGTTCGAACTCTCGGAGCACAAGGCCGCTAGCTTCAACGGCCGATACCTGGTGACCTCGGTGACGCACCAGGGTCGGCAATCGGTGACGCGCACGGCCAGCGGGCAGAGCGGGCGCGCCCCGTGGCTTTCGGCCGATGCGCACCAGGCGTTGTTGCGGGCGCGGCAGAACGCTGATCAGGGCGTTCGCGGTATTGCCGAGGCGGTGCTGCAGCTTTCGGCGCGGGATTCTGGCGGCGACGTCACAGCGCATCGGGCGTTGACCACGTGGCTTTACCACGCCGGGCAGGTGTGCCGGGACGTGGCGAGCACGGCGATCGCATCCGGCGGCGATCCGTTGGAGGCGCTGTCGATTGCCAACCTGATTGAAGACGCCGCGCGCGGCGTGGCGCCGGGGCCGGAATCGCCCATTTACGAGTGTCGCTTTGAGTGCATCCCGTCGACGGCGCACTATCGCCCGCCGCGCATCACCCCATGGCCGGTCATGCGCGGCACGCAAACGGCGCGCGTGGTGGGCCCGTCGGGCGAAGAGATCCACACTGACGAGTATGGGCGGGTGAAGGCACAGTTCAACTGGGACCGGGAGGGGGAATTCAACGAGAACTCGTCGTGCTGGATCCGGGTGAGTCAGGGCTTTGCGGGCGGGCAGTATGGGATGATGTTCCTGCCACGGGTCGGGCAGGAGGTAATCGTCGATTTTCTAGAGGGAGACCCGGACAAACCGATCATTGTGGGCCGGGTGTTCAACGCCGACCACATGCCGCCTTACAAGCTGCCTGATGAAAAGACCAAGAGCGTGATCAAGACGCGCAGCAGTCAGGGCGGCGGCGGCACGAATGAAATCCGCTTTGAAGACCTGAAGGACAGCGAGCAGCTACTGCTTTACGCGCAGAGGGACTTTCACCTCCACACCAACAACGACCGGGTGGAAACCGTCGGCCACGATTATCACCTGACGGTGGCGGAAAAGCAGTTCGAGCTGATCAAGAAGGACCGCCACTGCGAGGTGACGCTGGACGTCAACGAGAAGATCGGCGGCAAGAAATCGCTGGAGGTAGCCGGCGACGTGGGCGAGAAAGTTTCCGGCAACCGCAGCGATGAGATTTGCGGCAATTACTACATGAAGTGTGCCGGGAGCGTGGTGATCGAGGCGGCTTCGGCGCTGACGTTGAAAGTCGGCGGCAACTTCGTGCACATCGACTCTTCGGGTGTTGCGGTGATGGGCACGAAGATCAACCTGAACAGCGGCGGGTCGGCGGGCAGCGGATCGGCGGTATCGCTGAACGAGCCGGAGGAGCCGGTGTGTGCGGATACGGTCGAGCCGGGGCAGGACGTGACCTACAGCGGCGGCGGGCAACTCGTCACCAGCGAGGTGGGGGCGGATATCGAGGGATATAAGTTCGAAGACGAGGAGGTCGAGGAACAGACTTCCTGGATTGAAATCCAACTGGTGGACGAGTTGGGCGGTCCGGTTCCCGGGGAGCAATACCTGGTGAAGACACCGGACGGCAAGGAAGTGCGCGGCGCGCTGAACAAGGAGGGTCTGGCGCACGTGGCGTTGTCGCAGCCGGGGACTTGCCAGATTTCGTTCCCCAATCTGGACGGTGAGACGTGGATACGCGATTCCGGCGCGCCGCCGCCGTCTTCGGGCGGCAACGTGGGCAAGAGCCCGCCGCCGGAAGGCGACGGTTCGTCGGGTGGTTCGGCGTCCGAAGACGAAAACGCCGAGGATGAGACGGAACCGGCGGAATCGCCGCAGGAGAGTCAGAATCCCGCAGGTGTGGGTCCGGGCGATGGGGGAGCGGCAGCACAGAGTTCGGCGCCGGCGCCGCCTTCGCGCAAAAACCCGTACCGCAAGGGGTAGCAAAGGGTGGATGGTTCGGTGGTGGGAGGGTTGATTCGCCTCCACCTAAGAAAAGAACAAGGGGCGCATCAGGGCAACGCCTGGAGCGGTTGAGTATGGCCATCGCACTGCAAGTACATCCAAAGAAATGGCGCCGCGTCGTATTGGTGCGTTTCGAGCGCGCCGCCACCGGCGATCCGGATATCACGTGTCCCCAACCCGACGATCGGGGCTATGCGGCGCCGGAGCGGGGTCCCATTTTCGGCATGGTGCAAGGAGATACGGTGACCGTGCGTTTGCGGCGCGAAATGGTCGAGAACGCCGCGCCGCTATTCGTGACCAGCAGCGATACGTCGGTGTTCACGGTGGCGTCGCCGGCGACGGGCAACCTTCTACCATCGACGCAGGTAATGGACATTCAGATTACCGGCGCCGGCGGGGGCGCACACCCGACGCCGCGCACGGCTGAATTGGAAGTTCGTTTCGCTTCCAACGGGTCGTCGCCGCCTTCCGGGCCGATCATCCACCAGGCGACCATCTGGGTATGGCATCCGTTGCACTCCATCCCGGTTCGCCCGCATAACGTGACGATCGAGGCCAATTCGGGTCCTATGCCGCGCCCGGCGCGGGCCAGCGTGGCCAATGTGGATGCGATCATGCGCGTCGTCAACGCGATCTGGCGGCCGTGCGGGCTGGAATTCGTCCCGCACAGCGGAGGGTCGTGGGCGGCGGCGACGCAGAACATCACGGTGGCCCTCGGCCGTGCCGGGCACATCGACCTGGGAACCTGGCCGGGTGAGGCGGACACGGTGTTGAGCAACGGTGTGGCGACCGCGGGGGTCATCAACGCGTTCTTCATTCACCGATTCGTCGGCGGCACGCTGGGTCTGGGCATCAGTCCGGCCACGGCGGCATCGGACGGTTTCTCGCGTACGGGCATTATTTTGGCGGACGAAACGGAGATCGGAGGGGGGATCGCGCACACCACGCCTTTTGCGGCCAACGATCTGGCGCATGAGATCGGCCATTTTCTGGGCTTGAGCCACAGCGAGAACGTGCACTCGAACAGTCCGGCGAGCGACCAGGCGAGAGTGCGCGATACGTGGACGCGGCGCTGCCTGATGTATTGGGCGAACTGGGGCGATCCGGACACGACGCAGCGTGTGGTGGGCTATGGCACGATTCGCGTCGGAGCGAACAACAACGCGCTGCGAGGGGCAATGATTACCATGAAGGATTTGACGCAGAGGACCACCGATGGCGAATGCGCCCGCGCGTTGGGCAACCTGACTTCTTTCTGACAGGAGCGCGAATGCGGCGAACGGCACTCGTCGGCGCGGTCCTGGGTTTCGCGGTGCTGGCCTGCGCCGTGCCGCGAGCGGCGGTTGACGAACCAACGGAGGCATCGACTCCGGGAAAAAAAGCCATGACGACCACCATACACGACGCCATACTCGCGGGTGACTGGAACGCCGCAGAATCTGCGCGCGGCCAGGGCGACACCGTGACTCGTGAGATTCGCGAACTGCTGCGGCACGAGGATCGCAAGGTTCGCATCCTTTCCGTGGCATGCCTGGAATCGGCCGGCGGCGCGGAGGCGGGGACCGCCCTGGTGCCCATGCTGCTGGACCCCGATGCACAGGTGCGCACCACGGCGATCCGCGCGCTGCACCAGCATCCTGATCCGGCGCTCTATCCGCGGCTGATGGAGGTGTACGATCAAAGCAGTGATCCGATGGTCAAGCACCACATTCCGATGATCGTGGCGCGGAACGACGAACGCATTACGGACACCACGCCGCTGCTGGATCGCTGGAGCAAGGAGACCGATGCGGACGCCCTCGAAGGACTGGTGGTGGGTCTTGCGCGGCTGGGCCACGAAGATGCGCAGATTCAGTTTACGCAGATGTTGCACAGCTCGTCAGGCAAGTCGCGTGACCGCTTCCTGAAGCACGCGGAGTACATTCATCAGTCGTGGCTGCTCAAGCCGCTGGGGCCGATCCTGCTGGACGAAACCAAGCTGCGCTACCTGGGGCCGCATGGGCGCGACGTCGATCTGCGGGCCTGCGATATCGCGCTGAACCTGATCGCGGATATTTCCAGCAAGCGGTTCAGTTTTCCGGTGAATCCGCGGGCCAATTACACCAGAGACCAGTTGGGCGAGGTCAAAACGTACGTGGAGGAGTTGCCGTAGACGGTTGCCTCGGTCGGCATTGGTTGCCGTGGGAGGGACCCGGGCGAATTTGTCACGGTTTCGGCAGGCCGGGTTTGGCGGTCGAGATCGTGATCGTGGCAGGAGCGAAAGGCGCGTTCTGATGGTCAACATACCCAATATTCCCGGCGGAGCGCGAAAGCAGAAGGCCGAGAAGCTCATGGCCGAGGCTAAGGCCAAGGCAGAGAAGGCCAAAGAAACCGCCGGCCAGGCGAAGGAGAAAGCCGATCAGGCCCAGAAGGCGGCAGGCGACGCGCAACAGAAGTACCAGGACGCCAAGAAGACCGGCCAGGAGGCCTATGGCAAGGCCAAGTCCGGCGAGTTCCTGCCGGTCGATTCCGAGCAGAAGCTGGCGGACATCGCCCAGCAGCGCGGCATTACCAAGGAGGACATCTGGAGCCACCCGCTGAACAAGCAGCTGCGCGAGGAGCGCGGCAGCATGGACGCGATTGAGCCCGGCGATGCGGTGTACGTGCCCGAGGCGCCGCAGGAGGAAGAGGAAACCGTCGGCGAGGGCGACTACATCGTCAAGGCGGGCGACTGTATGTCGAGCATCGCCAAGAAAGCGGGCGTCCACTGGGAGACGATCTGGAACGACCCCAAGAATCAGGAACTGAAAGAGCGCCGCGGCGATCCCAACGTGCTCAAGCCCGGTGACAAGGTGCATATTCGGGCCAAAGAGACCAAGGAAGAATCGGGCGCCAGCGAAGAACGGCACCGGTTCCGGTTGCTGGGTCAACCGGCGGTGCTGCGCCTGCAACTGCTGGCGGATGACGAGCCGCGCGCCAATGAGAAGTACGTGCTGGTGATCGGCAAAGAGGAATTTGAGGGGCACACGGACGCGGAGGGCAAGCTGGAGCATCCCATTCCGCCCAACGCTACGCGCGGCATTCTCAAAGTCGGCAATGACCCGGATTCGCAGGACATGTACGAGCTCAAGCTCGGGCAGGTGGATCCGATCCGTGACGTGCGCGGCGCGCAGCAGCGGCTGTTCAACCTCGGGTTTGATCCCGGACCGCTCGACGGCATTCTGGGCCCGAAGACGGAGAATGCCATCCGCGCTTTCCAGAAGGCGAACGATTTGAACGAGTCAGGACGCATCGATCCCGAAACAGCGGAGAAGCTGGTCGAAGAACACGGTTGTTAGTTTGCAGGGAGAACGCTCACCATGCCTTTGGGAGGAATCATCAGTGCGGTCTTCGACGTGGCCCGGCAGGTGCTGGGCTCCACGTCGCATTCCACGGTCAACACCGGCAAGACGCTCAAGATCCACTTTCAGCGCTGGCCGGGTACCGATTCCACGAACAGCGGCATTGAACACGCCGACGCCACGAAGACGGTGAAATACACCTTCACGATCGGATCGATCGTGCAGATGCAGGATCAGGACATCGGGGCGGAAGGGCTGGTGACGGTCAATCTGAAACCGGGGAGGTTCGGTACGCTGCAGGTGTTCGGCTCCAGTTACGACGTCTCCGTCGTGGATCCACTGGAGGATCGCACCACGGTGCGCGGCAGTCAGCGCCGCCTGCAGATGCTGGGGTATGAACTGGGCGGGGTGGATGGCGCGGTCGGTCCGAAGACCGACCGTTCGACTTTGAACTTCCAGGCCGACAACCCGCCGCTCGAGGTGGACGGCATCATCGGAAACCAGACGCGCAATTCGTTGAAGACGACCATCGGAGAGTAGTGCCGATCAATTGGCATCGACCAGGTGTTTCTTCTCGGAGACCGAACGCCCCATGCCCCCTGCCGCACGCGTTGCCGATCCCACGCAGCACGGTCCGCCGCTCAATCCCGGCATCGGGAGCCTGACGGTGTCCATCGGCTACATGCCCGCGTGGCGCGCCCTGCCCGCGGGCGTGGGTGACGGGCTGGAGTCGGCCTCCGACCAGATGAAGAGTCTGATGGAGTCGCCGGTGCTGACTCCGGCGGACGCCACGCCCAAACTGGCGCAGGTGACGGCGGGCATGGCCCAGGCCGCGGGGGCGGCCGCGGCAGAGGGCAATCCCGGTGCCGTGGGCGCCACGACGTCGGCCATGGCCACGATGAACGCGACCAACGTTACCCTGACCACTGCCTGGACCAGTGCTTCGCCGGTTCCCGGCGGTCAACCGGCGGCCAACACCGCCTATACTGAGGGGATCAAGGCCGCCGCGGCGGCCGCGGCGAGCGCGGCGATGGCTGCCATCGCGGGCATGGCCGACACGCACATTTGCCCCATCCCCTGCCCCATTCCGCCGCACGGGCCGGGCGTGGTGACCAAGGGCAGCTCGACGGTGTTCATCGACGGGCTGCCGGCGGCGCGGCAGGACGACAAGGTGATCGAGGCGTGCGGCGGCGCCGACGGCATCGCTATGGGCTGCCAGACGGTGATCATCGGCGAGGAAAGCGGCAGCGGCTCGGGCGGCAGCGGCGGTTCGGGTGCGGCGGGCGGCTCCGGCGCGGGCGAAGGGGAGAACACCGCGTACGAGTATGAGCACCTCGCGGAAACGGCCGAGGCCATGGAGCAGGCGGGCGAGTGCGGCACGGCGCTGGTGGAAGTGGAAAACGTTGACGTCACGGCGCAGCAGACCGAGCTGGCGACGATCGAGTTTCGCGTGGTGGATGATGAAACCGGCGTGCCGCGTTCGGGGGTGCGGTTGTTCGTGGTCGGACCGGACGGCAAGGAGTACGAGACGGTGACGGATGGGGAGGGGCGTGCGGTGCTGCGGAGCATTCCCGACGGCGACTACACCATTCGCGAAACGCGCGAGGCACCCACGCTGGAAGCAGTGCGGGTGGAATCGTCGCCGCGGCCGTCGGCGTAGGGGGGATTCATGTTCGATCAACGCGCGCAGGCTGAGGAATACAAGGTGCAGACCGGCGATTCGCTCAAGAGTCTCGCCGAGCGCATCGGCACGACCTGGCAGAAGCTGGCCGAGTTCAACTGGGGCACGCGCGAGCCGCGGCGGATCAACGACCACCTGGCGGACGACGTGGGCTGCACGCGGCAGGATGCGCGGGGCAATTACATCTTTGACAGCTCGGACGATCCGGGCAAGATTCTGTTGCCGGTCTCCTTCACGCGCAGCGGCCTTGCGGCGCGGCAGATTCACACCATCCACGTGAAGGAGAACAGCGACGTCGACCGCTTGATCGACTGTTTCGGCATTCCCGGCGCCACCTTTCGTTTCGGCCGGTCGTTTATCCGCCCCTCATCGTCGGCGTTCATCGTGCAGATTCTCCGCAAGGCGGAGGAGTTTCCCGACACGCAGCTTTGTGTTTTCGGCCACACCGACAGTGCGGACGATCCGCGCGACAACAAGCGGCTCAGCGAGCGGCGTGCGTGGGCGCTCTGGGCGATTCTGGTGAACGACCCGCAGACGTGGGTGACGCTGCACGACCACGCGCGGGAGAACTGGGACGAGCGCGAGTTCCGCCGGGTGCACGAGGCGATCGGCTCGGGGCGTACGAGCAAGCCGGGTCGGGCGGAGTATGAGGAATACTTCACCGTGCTGCGCGAGGGGCTGGAGCCATTGCCGAAGTCGCGGTTCCTCAAAGAAGGAGTGGTGGAAGGCTATATGGGCTGCGGCGAGTTCAACCACCTGGTGAAGAACGCCCGCCCGCACAACAACGCGGACAATCAGGCCAAGAATGAACCCAACCGTCGGGTGATGGTGTTCTTCTTCGACGGCTCCCGCCCGCCGCGCCTGCCGTGCAAGTACAACGACATCGGCCCCTGCCAGCAGAACGGTGCGCGGGAGGATGCGGACCTGTCCGGCGGACGGCTGTTCAGTTGCAACGTATACGACCGCATCGGGCGGATCTGCGACTGCGAGTATGGTCGGATCGAGGGCCCGCCGACCTTCGACCTGCGCTACGAGGTCAAGGACCCGCGCGGAACGCCCATCGTACAGCGGAACTACGAATTGAAGCTCTCGGATGAGAGCGAGCGCAAAGGAACCACCGATGACAAGGGGCTGATCATCGAATTCGACGTGCCGCCCGGCGAGGCGTCGCTGAAGCTCGAGGGTTTCTCGCACATCGACGAAGACCTCACCGACGACGCCGTGCCCCCCGATTGGGGCGACGACGAGATCGAAGAGGGCGAAGACCAGGGGTGCTACCAGTAAGGGAAATGCATGAGCGCTCCGGGAGGAACCACTGCCGCTTCCAAACCGCCCTCCGAGGCTGGTGCCGCGAAGAGCGACGCCGCGGCCAAGAAGCCGGAAGAGGCAAAGGGCCTACCCGCGCCCAAGGGCACGGACGCGGTCAAGAAGGTGCCGGTGCAGTTTTTTGCGGTGCGTTTGTTCGCCCGGCCCATCGCATCGTCCGGGGCCAGTTTCGCGTTTGCGGGTGACACGATTCAGGTCACGCCGGATAACAAGGTTGAGCTTACCCATGCCGTGTCGGAAGCGGCGCTGCTGTTGCGCTTCTACCTGGCCGACAAGAATTTCGTGGTGCTCAAGACCACCACCGGCACGGGGCGCAATCGAAAAACCGTCGAGACTCAGGCGAAGATCAACGGCAAGGTTACGCTGAAGGTGGGCGACGCCAAGTACGGGTTCGTGCAGCGCAAGATCGAAACCGTGACGGAGGGCAAGAAGACCACGAAAAAGACGGGCGAGTCCTCGCCGGCGTCGTCAATCACGATAGACGTGACCAACGGCGAGAGCCCGCTGGGGTCAGCGGCGGACGGCGTGGTGGTGCTCCGGGCGGTGAGCGCCGTCAAGAGCGGCACCAACATTCCAAGTGCTCCGCCGGGACCGGATACCACCATCACCGTGGAGATCGGCGAACTGCAGGACGACAAGAAGAACAAGCTCAGCAAGGAGCAGCTCGGCGCCGAGCACACCGCCAAGGATGCGGCGATCGAATGGCCGGTGACGTCATCCAACAGGATCAGCCCGGAGATTCCCCACCAGAAGTGGCCGTCGAGCAACGAGGAATCGGCGCTGCACGAGAAGTTCCGTGAGAACTGGCAGGCGTTTACTGCCGCGCTTAAAGAGGTTTCCGTGGGCACCGGCAAGTTGATGCCCACGATCCGGATCAACAGCGTGTTTCGTTCGCCGCAGCACGCCTATTTGTTCTGCTGGTCGTGGCGCATCGCCAAGGGACAGAAGACCGAAAAGGACGTGCCGCCTTTCAAGGATGAAGACGGCAACGCCGATCCGTCGTTCCCGGATGTGGATTGGCGGCTCTCGATGACCTATGCCTCGGCACATGGGTTTCTGAAGAACATCACGGCGTTTTACAACCCGCCCAACTCCGTGACGAACCACCTGCGGCGGCAGGCAGTGGACTGCAACATGCCGGTCAACATCACCGCCAAGACGGACTGCAAGATCAAGTTGCCGGAGAAATACTGGAAGATCGAGAAGAAAACAGGCGCCGGGGGCAAAGTGACGTTCGAGGGTACCGAGGTCAAGAACACCAAGAAGGAAGAGTCGTTTTCCCTGGAGCCCAACGACGGCGCCAACGGCTGGGTGGCGGTGGGTGCGGACGAGTCCGGGGTTAACCTCATCAAGTCGGCCAAAGGCGGGGACGTCAAGACCTATCGCGCCGGAAAGGACACTTCCACCGATTTCACCATCGACGTTTCGGGCATCAAGCTGACCGACGCCGAAAAGAAGAAGATCGGCGAGGACGTGGAAAAGGAGGTCAAACCGAAGGCGGAAGAGGAGTTCGCCAAATCGGTGGACAAGGATGCGGACAAGCGCATCGCGGCGGAGCACACCAAGCGCATCCGAACCGAGAACAACAAGCGCAAGGCCGCCCGGCCGAAGAAGCCGCCCCTCACCAAGGATGAGGAAGCGGCCCTGCAACTGACCGACGCGGAGAAAAAGAAAATCCGCGACGAGGTCGAGAAGTCGAAGCGACCCAACCACGACAAGGCACTCAAGAAGCAACTCGACGCGGAGACCAAAACGCGCACCGCCGCCGAGGAGAAGTCGCGCAAGCAGAAGGAGCACGACAAGCAGTACGCCGAGAAAGCACCGAAGGCCGAGGAAACGGCCAAGAAGAACGCCGAGGCGAAGCGCGCCAAGGATGGCAATTTTTTCAAACAGCTTCACCGTATCGGCAAGGAGTATTTTGGCGTCATTCACTTCCAGCCGGTGATGAAGGACCCGCCGCACTGGTCGTACAACGGCGGATGAGTAACGAAGGTGTGCCATCGGCGTGGCGCCGGTGGTCAGGAGCGAGGCACCGGCCCGTGCGCCGGTGAGTGAACCAGAGCGAAGCGTGTTCTCCCTGACCAAACGACATTTTGACGGCTTCTCCGCCGGCCAGCAGGATGATTTCCAGCATCGCGCGGCGGCGTATCTGCGGCTCGCGTTTCCGGCCGAGACCAAACCGCTGACCGATCCGCAGCTTGATCTGTTTATCCGCAGCGGGGTGGAGCGTGCCCGGTCCTTCGACATCCGCTGTGAGCGGGACGTGTATCGCTTCATCGAGTTGCAGGTGCTCTTCGGGCCGAAGTTTGACGTTTCGCCGGAAGCGCCCTGGGCGCCCATTATTCTTCCGGAAACCGGCATCGGCAGCGCAGCGCGGCTGGACCTGCAGTTTGCCGCCGCGGCGTGGCAGCTTCGCGCCGGGCGCGGGCAGATGATCGCGCCCGCCAACCTTCGCGCCTCGTGCGTGCAGATAGCTTTCGACGCACTCTGGAAAGCGCACCTGTACCTGGCCGGGCGTCGACTGAGCCTGGGCGCGCTTGATCTGGCGGAGCGCACCGAGTGGCTTGCGGCATTCGATGCGGCGCTGGTCGGTGTGGAACCCGTCGTCGCGCCCCTGGCCGAGAGCCCCGCCGGCCCGGAGGCCCCGGTGCCGCCCGCGGGTGAACAGGCCGTCGGCATGCCAGTTGCCAAGCCACAGACCGATCACTTCAGGAAGTTCGATCTGCTCTGCTGGAACGAGGTGACGGCGGCGGTGGCCAACTCGCCCGATTGCATTGCCGCCATGGACCGCTGGCTCCTCAAGGGCGACACCGACACGCTGCTTTCGGGGCAGGGCGATCCGCTGGCGTGGCAGCGCATCGCCGAGAGCCGCACGATCATCGACCCTGAAGAACCTTCCACCGCGGCGCGGATTGCCCAAGAAACCACCAGAGCCATCGCCGCGGTGCATCCGATGTGGATTCGCGACGTGGCGCCGGTCGATCGCGCAAAGCCGTTCGATCACACCGCCACGTGGCTGGATATGAAGGCCAATCAGGCCTGGGTATTCGACTGGTGCCATACGCTCAACCCCTATGAGCCGCGGCTGGTGCCCGAACGGAACTGGCGCAAGGGAGGATGAACTTTGTCGGCGACGGCCGTTCCATCCGTGTATACCCAGCTTGCACAGCTCTTGCGTGCGGGCGGTGCGGGGCAGGTGTACTACTTGATCCTCGACGCCGCGCGGGGCATCGATGCGCGGGCGCTGGGGCGCGAGCACCATGCCGAGGGCGTCAGCCTGTACTCCGGTCCCGATGGCGATCGCCTGGCAGATGTAGCGCCCTATCTCTTCGCCGTCTCGACCGAATTGAGCTTGCTCAAATGGTATGCAGCGCATTGGGGAGAACACCTGGGCGTGTTGGTGCGCACCACCGCCGACCGCGCTGCGCTCCGTGAGCACCTTCGGCAGTTTGTCATGGCGACCGACCCGGAGAGCCGCGCGGCCTACCTGTTCCGGTTTTACGATCCGCGCGTGTTGCGCGTCTTTCTGTCCACTTGCGAGCCACCGGAGGCCAGGCGGGTGTTTGGGCCGATCGGGGCGTGGTATGCGGAAAGCGCCACGGGGGATCGGATTTGTGTATACTCAATGGGTCGCGACGATGTCACCATGGTGGAACATTCTGCCTGACGGCGGGCCAGCGCGGCCTGGAGGCGATTTGGAGCGGCGGGAATCGGGGGACGGTTCCCCCGCTGGGACGAGGTATCGTTTTGGATGAGGAGGAAACCCCATGGATTCTCTTGTGGAAGCTCGAGTTCGTTCGTACCTGCGGCATCGCCTGCATTGCAAGGCGCATGACACCGGGGCGGTGCTGTATCGCATGCGCACCCTGGCACAAGTGGCCGGCTATGACCTCAATCCGCGTTTTGCCAGCGCGGGTCTGGCCAGCGGGCCGGAGGGGCGTATCGCCGCCTGCATTGTGGACCACGCGCTGGGCGGCGGCGGCGGATCGGCGACGCCGGAGTGGGCCATCAAGCAGACGGTGGCCCGGTGGATTCGCACGACGCGACCGATGGGCGCTTGAGCGCGGCAATCGTGGCAGGGGACGCGCCGTAGTTGGTACTGCCACGCGCGGCACCGTGCATCGCTGTGCGGCACGCTGGCGATGGGAAGAGGAACGAAGTACGATCACCTTTCGACAAGCAACGATGCCGCGCGCTGCCGCGCCCAACGCTGGGAGAACACCCCATGACCGGATTCAGCGAACACATCGACCTGGGTACCGAAGACCACGCCCCCTCTGAATTGGGCGTGACGCGCGATGTGCCTTACCACGTGCTGCTGGTTTCCGACTTCGGCGGTTCCGCCGCCGGCACGGTGGAAGGTGCCCTGGATCAGGGCGTGTCGGCCGTTACCGCCGATTCGTTCGAAGAATTGCTGCGCAGTGCGCATCCCACCGTTCGTTTCACGCTGGCCGACCCATTGTCCACCGGCGGGGCGATGGTCGAAGTAAACCTCCGCTTTGCCTCACTCGACGACTTCGCCCCCGCCGCTCTTCTGGAGCAACTTCCGGCGACTAAGGCGCTTGCGCAGGTCCGGGCAGTTCTGGCCGATCGCCTGCGCGGCAAAAAGACCGCCGCCGAAGCCGCGGCGGCTGCGGAGCGCGCAGCGGCGCAGGATGCGGCCTTCGGTTGGATTCCCGAGTCGTTGAAGTGGAAGCCTTCGGCCGCGGCCGCGCCTCCCGATGCGGTGGATAACCTGCTGGGTCAGCTCGATCTGGATGGCGAACCGCCCGCGTCGACAGCGCCTCCGGCGCGATCTCCGATCGGCATCCTGGTGGCTGCGGCGGCCGGCGCCGCCGGTGGTTCCATTCCCGCCGAAGAGGCCTCGGCGTTGCGGCGCACGCTCGGGGAAATTGACCGTCGCATGACGTTATGGCTGAACACGGTGCTGCACGGATCGGTGGTGCAGCCGCTGGAGTGTGCATGGCGATCGCTGGCGCTGTTGGTATCGCGGATGGACTTTCGCAAGGGCCTGCGGCTTTCGGTGTTGCACGCCCCTTCTGCCGAGCTGCTCGAACGATTCCGCACCCGGCTGATCGATCCCGTCTTTGACGAGGGCGCCGACGCCCCTGACCTGATCATTGTCGATCGCGCTTTCGGCAATACCGCCGCCGACTTCGACACGCTGGACGAGCTGGCACAACACGCCGCAAGCCTGCCTGCGGTGCTCTTTGCCGGGGTGTCGCCGGCTTTCTTCGGCGTGAAGCACGCATGGCAGATTCCCACGCTCCCGCCGCTCACCAACCTGCTGGATCAGTGGCAGTTTGCCAAGTGGAAGTCGTTGCGGAATTCGCCCCCCGCGCGTGCTCTCGGGGTGTTCTTCGGTCGCTGTCTGCTCCGTGAGCCGCACGGCCGAAAAGACGCCGACGAGCTTGCCTTTCAATATCGCGAAGAATGCGTGGCCGAGAAGGACTTGCTGTGGCTCAACGGCGCCATAGCCGCCGCGGTGAGCGCGGCGGGCAGTGTGGCCGATACCGGCTGGCCCACGGCCATGGCCGGGCTGGTACATGGTCGTCTCGAAGGATTTCCCGCCGTGACCGGGGGTCCTAAAGGAGACAAGACCTTCGGCCCGGCGGATACCGCACTGCCGATGCCCAAGATTGAGGAACTGGCGGTGGCCGGCGTGAATGTGGTCAGCGGCATTCGCGACCACGCCGACGTGGTGGTGTGGAACGGCCTGACCGCGGCGCGCCCGCAGCGCATGGATACCGACGCGCTGCTGGAAGTCAGCCTGCCCTACCAGTTGTTCGCCGGTCGCCTTTCCGCATTGCTGTTCCTGCTCAAGCCGAAACTGGCGGGCAAGAGCGCCGCCGAGATTCCCCCTTTCGTGACCGGTCACGTTCGAGAGTGGCTGGCCGCCGAGGACTTCGCCGCCGATGCGCTGACCGTGCAGACGCGCGCCGCGGAGGATGATCCCAAGGCGCTCGAACTGGCGGTGACGGTGACGCCGCCGCGTTCCATTCTGCCCAACGGCATTCCCGTGGTCATGGGATATCGCCTTTCCTGACGCTTCGGCCCCGGTTGCGATTCAACCTATCGAAGCACACCACGACGCGATGCCGGCGGCGCTGCCACCGATGCGGGCCGAGCGAGCCCGGTCTCGGCGGCGCGTTCGGCGGAAGGTTCCGGCGATCGGCCGGAGTTCGTCAGTCAACTCGGAACCGGTGCGATTTGCGGCGGAGGTTGGAACGGAGGCGTAAAAAAAGTTGGAGGGTGCTGCCGTGGCGAGGAGCACCCTCCATCCTTTGTGGTTCGTCCGGTCCTGATCGTTTTTCCGGGGAGCGGTGTCGACCGCCGTGGCGAGAGTCGACAAAACGCATACAACCCGGTCTTCCGCCAGGCCGCGACGAACGTGTTCGTTGCGGCTTACTTCTTCTTCTTGGCAGCCTTCTTCTTCGACTTCTTGGCTGCCTTCGCGGCTTTGCGTTTCTTCGCCATAGGTGTAATCACCTCCTTTCTGTACAGAAATGTACACGATCGCTTGGGGCTGTCCAGAGAAATTTTGCAAATCTTGAGAAATTTTTTTTGACGGTCGGCGGCGGACGCCGGACGTGCGCCGACCGGATCCACGCGCTGCGCGGCGCTCAGCGGCCGGCGGTGCCACCATATTGGCACTTTCTTTCGCGCTTCGCGGATCGATTGCGCGGGCGCCGCATTGTCGCCGCATGTCGCGCCGGCGCCGTCTTCGGCGCAGCATGGAGCGCCGGGCTCTTGTGGCTTGCCGGTCATGAATCGGCCGCCGCGCGGTTTGCCGGAAACGCGTTCGAGGTGCGGCGCCCCTTTGGCGCGGAGCGCAAAAAACCAAGGGAAAAAGCCTGCGAGAGTGCTATCGACAAGTAATGGGGCGCGTCCTGTTCGCCAACGAGTGCGGTGCGAAATGGCGGCGGCGGGAACGGCCCAGAGCGCCGGCCGCAACGCCCATGCGCGGCGCGCGCCCGGGGCCGGAAGCGGGGCTTACTTGGCGCGTTCGAGGTATTCGCCGGTGCGCGTGTCGATGCGGATGACCGTGCCGGGTTCGATGAACGACGGCACGCGAACACGCGCGCCGGTCTCGACTATGGCGTCTTTGGGCTGGTTGGTGGCGGTGGACCCTTTTACCACCGGGGGGGTCTCGACGATCTCCAATTCCACCGTGAAGGGCAGTTCGAAGGAGATCATCAGCCCGTTGTGCAATTGGCAGGAGACCTTCTCGTTGGGTTTGAGCCACTGCGCCCCGTCGCCCACAATGTCGGCGGCGACGGGAATCTGGTCGTACGTCTCCAGGTCCATGACCACGAACTTGTCGCCCTCTTTGTAAAGAAACTGGTACTCGCGCGATTCGACGAAGGGCACCTCGATGCGATCATCGACGTTAAAGCGCACGTCAGACATGGTGCCGCTCTTGAGGTTCTTGAGCTTGGCCTGCATGTAGCTGCGCTTGTTGCCTTTGGCCACGTGCGCCGCTTCGTGTACGACGCACAATTGCCCCTCGTGGACGATGGTTTTGCCTTTGCGAAGTTCGACGGCCTTGATCATGAATAACCCCGTTTCTGCCTTGAATCGAATACTGGGCGGAATCATGGTCTTGGCGGTGCCTTTGGTCAAGGGGCGGCGTGATCGACATTCGAGAGGCGCAAAACTAGACTTGGCGCCCGGTGCCGAGGGTCGGATTCGCCGCGGTGCCTCCGGACCGCTTTCCCAAGCCGCTTACGCATAGAGGATAAAGCCATGACCCAACGATTCCGTCGGTGCACCTGGATGGGATGTCTGCTGCTGGCGGGAGCGGGGGCCGCGGCGCGCGGCACCGGGTGGGAGGAGTTTGCCACGCCGACCGCACTGAGCAACATCACCATCGTCCGCGGAGACGGCTCCACCCTCGAACGTGGGACCATCCTTTTCGCCGACGGACGCATCGTGGCCGCGGGCAAAGAAATTGAGATTCCGGCGCACGCCGAGCGGGTGGACGGGACCGGTTTATTTGCCTACCCCGGGTTCATCGACGGGCATGTTCATCTGGGAATCGGCGACTCCGCGCGGACCACGGAGGAGCGCGCCCGCGACGAGGACGTGCCCACCGATCCGCGGGAACGCGCACAGGTCGCCACGCGTGATGCGGGCCGCCGCGGGATTCGTCCCCATCACCGTGCCTGGGAGCGCTATCAGCCCGACCCCAAACAACTCGAGCGCCACCGTGCCCTGGGCTTTACCAGCGCGATCATCGCGCCGCGCGACGGCATCCTCTCGGGAACGAGCGCGGCCATCCACCTAGGGGATGCGGCGGTCCGCCGGTCGGTGATTGCCGAAGACGCGGCCATGCACGGTTCGTTCGCCCCGGGCGAAGAGGGGGGCTATCCGCGGACATTGCTGGGCGTATTTGCGCAGTTTCGCCAGACGATGCACGACGCCCGGCGACACGGGCGCATGCAGAAGTACAACGAGCGGAACCCCAGCAAAGGCCGGCGCGAGCCCGCGGACCCGGCGCTCGACGCCCTGCAACCGTTGTTGGCGCGGATGCAACGGCTGGTGTTCGAGGCGCAAACCGAAAACGAGATTCGCCGCGCTCTGAGTCTGGCGCAGGAATTCAACCTCGACATCGCGATCAGCGGAGCGCGCGAGGCGTGGAAGGTGACCGGGCTGCTCAAGAGCCGCCGCGTTCCGCTCATCGTGAGCATCAAGTTCGACGAGGAGCCGGAATACGGACGCAAGAAGCGTGATTCTGCGGCGCCCGGGGAAGAGCCGCCCGCAGAGGGGGACGAAGATTCACCGGGGCAGGAGCAGAAAAAGGAGGCAGCGCGCGAGTATGAACCGCTTCGCCTGCGGCAGGAACGCCGCCGACTCTGGGAGGAGCAGGTGGCCAACATCATCCGCCTGCACGAAGCGGGCATCCCTTTCGCCCTGCGCACCCGCGACTTCAAAGAGCCCAAGGAGTTTCTGCGCAACCTGCGCTGGGTGCTGGAGCGCGGGCTGCCGCCGGAAGCCGCGGTGCAGGCGCTGACCACCCACGCGGCCGAAGTCTATGGATTGGCCGATCAGTTGGGCGACATTCGCCCCGGCCGGGTGGCGGACCTTACCCTGCTGACCGCGCCGTTGCAGGACCGGCGCGCCAAGGTCGCCCGGTTGTACATCGACGGTCGGCGAATGGACATCGATGAAGAAGCACTTCGTCGCGGCGATCGGGAACGGGACGAGAGTTCCCCGGCCGATTCCTTGCGTGCGTCCGAATCCGCGAAGAAGCCCGAGCGTTTGGAGCGCGAACCCGGGGAAACGCGGCTTGCGCTGCCCGAGCCGGATTGGCCGGTCGAGTTGAAGGCGGATCGCGTTCCCCGCACGATCACATCGGGCAATGTACTTCTGCGCGATGCCACCATTCTCCCCGTGACATCGCCCACGCTCACCAACGCCTCGCTGCTCATTCGCGCGGGCAAAATCGCAGCCCTGGGCACCAACCTCGTCATACCCGAGGGTACCACCGTGATCGACGCAACCGGGCTCTTCGTTATTCCCGGCTTTGTCGATGCTCATTCGCACCTGGGCATGGACAGCGTCAACGAATCGCCCGAAGCGGTCAGTGCCGAGGTCCGCGTCGCCGACGTGCTTAACCCGCACCACGTGGGGCTGTACCGCGCCCTGGCCGGCGGTACGACGACCCATCATGTCATGCACGGTTCGGCCAACCCGATCGGCGGGCAGAACGCGATCCTCAAGCTCCGGTACGGGAGCACCGCCGAGGAAATGCTCATCGCAGACGCACCCGCGGTCATCAAGTTCGCCCTCGGCGAAAACGTTGTTCAGGCCAATTTTCCCCAGAACTGGGGTAAGCGATACCCCAACACCCGCATGGGGGTGGAAGCGACCATCCGCAGCGCCTTCGAGGCGGCCAGCGCCTACCGCCGAACGTGGAATGAATACGAGGAAGCAGCGCGCAGCGGCGCCGACGTGCCCATCCCGCGTACCGATCTGCGCCTGGAGGCCATGCAGCGCGTGCTGGCCGGGGAGATGACCGTTCACGCGCACTGCTACCGATCCGACGAGATCCTGCGTCTCTTCACCGTGGCCGAGGAATACGGCATTCGCATCGGCACGCTGCATCACGTGCTCGAAGGCTACCGCGTCGCCCCGGAGATCGCGCGCCACGGCAGCGGCGCATCGACTTTTTCCAACGACTGGGCGTACAAGGTCGAGGCGTTCGAAGCCGTCCCGCACAACGCGGCGATGATGACCGCGCAGCGCATCAACGTGTCGATCAACTCCGATTCTCCGCTGGCCATTCGCTACCTGGGCCAGGAGGCGTGCAAGTCCGTCCGCTGGGGCGGTCTCGACGAGAATCAGGTGCTGCGCCTGGTGACCCTCAACGCCGCGATGCAACTTCAGATTGAGCAGCGCGTCGGAAGTCTGGAGGTGGGCAAGGACGGCGACGCGGCCGTTTTCAACGGCCACCCGCTCAACACCTTCAGCAAGTGCGTGATGACCATTCTCGACGGCCACGTGGTGTTCGAGGATGCGCGCCCCGAGCCCGTCGAGCCGGCCGTGCGCTTTGCGCCGCGAACCGCGGTCGATCGCACCATCCCGGAAACGCCGCACCGCGCCTACGCGGTGGTGGGCGCGACCGTGCACCCGATCGCCGGACCGGCGATCGAGAACGGCACGGTGGTGATTCTGGAAGACCGAATTCACGCCGTCGGTCCGACGGCGGGTGTCGTGGTGCCGCCGGGTGCGGGGATCATTGACGGGGCGGGTTTGCACGTCTACCCGGGTCTCATCGACGCCGGAAGCATGTTGGGAATGCGCGAAGTCGATTCGCTCCGCGCGACGCGCGACCACGAGGAAATCGGCACGTACAACCCGCACGTGCGCGCCGCTTTCGCGGTCCATCCGCACAGCGCGCACGTCCGCGTGGCGCGTACGGTGGGCATTACCACCGCCCTGGCCAAGCCGACCGGCGGGCGCATCGCCGGCCAAAGTGCGGTCATCCGGCTCGACGGCTGGACCGCCCCGGAGATGCTCCGCGCCGACGCCTTCGCCCTCCACATGACCGTGCCCAGCCTTCCCGTTCACCTGCCCGAGGACAAGGACGCGCGGAAGAAGTTGCTCGAAGAACACCGCAAGGCGGTGCGCGAACTTGAGGACTTCATGCGCCAGGCCAGGCACTATGCCGCCGTTCGCGCGCTTCCCGAATCCGACGAGGTACCCGTTCCCGACGTCCACCCGGCGCTGGAAGCCATGATCCCCTACCTCAGCGGGCAGCAACCGGTCGCATTCACGGCCAACACTTACAAGCAGATCGTCGACGCGCTGGAGTTTGCAGAAAAACACCAGCTCAAACCCATGCTCTTGGGCGCGCAGGAATCGTGGAAATTGGCCCCGTTTCTGGCGGAGCGCGATATCCCGGTCATCCTCAGCACGCCGTTCAATCTACCCGCCGGTGAATTCGAACCGTGGGACTCGGTCTATCGCTGCGCGGCAGAACTTGATCGTGCGGGCGTGCGCTTCTGTTTCGGCTCGGAAAGCGCGGCCGAAAGCTTCAACCTCGGCATTCAGGTGGGCATGACCGTGGCACACGGGCTTTCGCGGCAGCGCGCCGAATACGCGCTCACCCTGGGCGCGGCAGGCATACTCGGGATCGACGACCAGGTCGGATCGCTCGAGGTCGGCAAGCGGGCCGACTTGATGGTGGTGACCGACTCGCCTCTGCAAACTTCGAGCATCGTCACCCATCTTTTCATTGACGGGCGCCCCATCGAATTGAGCAGCGTACAAACGGAGAACTACGAGAAGTTCCTCCGTCGCCCCGCGCCCAGGCTTCCGCCCGCGGTCGAGTTGCGTGGACCGGCCAGCCTGACGGGTCGCTGAATGCGACCGATTATTCCAGAGATTTCGCGGAGTCGCTGATCGCTTCGACGGCCTGGGGCGGCTCGGTCGACGGCCGGCGGAACGAGTAGCCCACGCCGCGGATGGTCTGAATCCAGCGGTCCTCCTGGGTACGTGGGGCGACCTGGCGGATCTTCTTGCGGATGGAGAGTATGTGAACGTCGATGGTGCGATCGGTAATGGCCGTGCCGCGCCCGATGGCGTCGTCGATGAGGTCGCCGCGCGAGAGCACCGCGCCGCGTCCGGCCATCAGGGACCGCAAAATGCGAAGTTCGGTCGCAGTCAGCGCCACGTTGGCGTCGCGGACCGTCAATTCGTGCCGGCGCAGGTCGAGGAAAAAGGGCTCGACCACCATATTCTCGGGCGATCCTTCGAACAGCATTCTCCGACGGAGCACCGCCGCAATCCGCGCCAACAGCGATTTGATGGAGAACGGCTTGGTCACGTAGTCGTCCACGCCCAGCGAAAAACCGACCAGTTCGTCCGCTTCGTCGGACTTGGCGCTGACGATGATGATGGGTATCGCCGCATGTTTGGGCTCGCGCCGTAGCGACTTGACGACCTGGTCTCCCGACAGGTGCGGCAACATGCGGTCCAGCACGATCAGGTTGGGTACGCGTTGACGCACCTGCGCCAACGCCGAGAGCCCATCCGATGACAGGGCGACGGAATAGCCCTCGCGCGTCAGATTGTGGCGCAGCACTTCCGCTAGATCGGCGTCGTCTTCGACCACGAGAATGTGGTTCGGTCGGGGCATCGGACTATGAGCAGAGGCGTGCCTGTCGGCCGCACTTCGATTACCGCGTGGATGGCATGCGCGACGGTCGCGCACACGACTCGTCAACGTAATGTTCCTACATGAACCCTCGCTCAACGCGAAGTGAAGACCGCGCTAAGAGTTGGTTAAGAAGTTCGCCGTTTCCGGTCAGGCGCGCGATGGCCGGGGCAAGTCAGGGGCGGTTCCCGGAGGTGATCGTTTGAAAGGCGGCCAGCGCTCGGCGCCGGGCGTCGTCATGATCCACGACGGGCTTGGGGTAGTCCTTCCCCAGCGTCACGCCCGCGTCGGTCAGGACGCCCTGGGGCGCATCCCACGGCCGGTGGATCCATTCGCCCGGCAGGCGCGCCAATTCAGGAACCCACTTGCGCACGTAGGCCCCCGCCAGGTCGAAACGCTCACCCTGTCGCACGGGATTGAAGATGCGAAAGTAGGGCGCCGCATCGGCGCCGCAACCGGCCACCCATTGCCACCCCAGCGTGTTGTTGGCCATATCCGCGTCCACCAGCGTATCCCAGAACCAGCGTGCGCCGGTTTGCCATGAGATGCGCAGGTCCTTAATGAGAAACGACGCCGCGATCATGCGCACGCGGTTGTGCATCCAACCCGTCGCCCATAATTCACGCATGCCGGCATCGACGATCGGGAAACCCGTCTGCCCGCGCTGCCACGCGCGCAGCGCATTATCATCCTCCCTCCAGGGAAACCGCGTAAACTCGGCGCGCAGCGGTTCGTCGGGGGTATGCGGAAAGTGGTCGAGCAGGTGGCCGGCAAACTCGCGCCAACCCAATTGCCGCAGGAACGGATCCGCGGGTGAACCGCCCCCCGTCGATGTGTCCGCTACGGCCCACCAAACTTGCCGCGGGCTGATTTCGCCGAAGTGCAGGTGCGGAGACAGGTGAGACGTGCCGCCGCCATCGGGCCGATCGCGCATGATCCCATATTCGCCTGCGCTTTCCCGGCAGAACCGCCGCAACAGCGTGCGCGCGCCCTGTTCCCCCGGGTTCCAGTGGTCCCCAATTCCCCTGCTCCAATCGGCCCGCGGGTCGAGTCGCAGCGTGTGTAGGGAATCTCCCTGCGGCCAGCGCCCGGGCGCCGGAATGCGTCTGGGGGCCGGGAGAGGTTTCACGGGTGGAGGGAGCGCTCCTGCCGCCTTCCAGAATGGTGTGAATACGCGATACGGGGCGCCATCGCGCCGGCGGATGTATCCCGGCGCGAACAGGCGATTGCCGTGGTGGACCATGCAGGTTACGTTCAGCTCGTCCATGGCGCGCACGACGAGCCGCTCCACACGGATCGCCGCCGGCTCGTACCGGCCGTTCCAGACAACGAGGCCCGCCTTCGTCAGCCGGACAAGGTCGATCAGTTCGGCGACCGTGTCACCATTTCGCAATACCAAACGTGAACCGGCCCTCTCCAGCGAGGCTGCCATCGCGGCCAGGGAATGATGTAACCACCAGCGGCTTGCGGCGCCGCGCGCCCACGCGCCCGCCGCGGCCTCATCCAGTATGAACACCGGAACGACCTGTCCTCCCGTCTCCCGTGCGGCCTGTAAGGCCGGATTGTCCGTCAGGCGCAGGTCGTGGCGAACCCACCAGAGTACCGTGCCGGGTTCACGGGAGCCGACAGTCTTGCGGTCTGGTCCGTTGGAAGCGGCCATTCTACTTCGCTGGACGAAGTACCCGGTAGCGTGGATTCACCCGCACGGAACGAAGACAGCCTTCGGGCCGGGGCACTTGAGACTCAATCAGGGAATGGAGGAAGGGCACACTGCGCTCACGGTCGACGGCCGAGACCCGTGCGGACTACCCAAGAGAACGGCGCGGCGACTCGCTTAATTCAACAAGGAGGTCAACCGGTCGGCAATCTTGGAATTCTTTTCGGATTCCCACTCGTCATCAAGATCCGGCTCTTCGCCGGTAGGGAGGTCATCGGCGCCCGTGAACGCCGAGCGCAGTTTGTCCAGAGCGCCCACCTGGATCTGCCGGACGCGTTCCTTGCTGAGCCGGAACAGCTTCCCGATGGACTCCAGCGTTTCGGGTCGCTGGGCCGGCTCATGCAGCAGCCGCTGGTCGATGACGAATTGCTCCATGGGCGTCAATCGCGCCGCGTTGTCCTGGAGCATCTGACGAAGCCTCTCGATCCGCAACTGGGTGTCAATATCCAGCCCCGGCGACGAACGCCGCGACTCCTCCAGCGAATCGTCGCGCAGGCGACTCAACTGGTCCACTCGGCGCCGCCGCCGCTGCGCCAGCAGCAGGAACCCCCGCAGAATCGACGTGCACGCATAGGTGCTGAAGCGAAAACCGCGCCACGGGTCGAAGCTCGCCACCGCGCGAAACAGCGTCCACAGCCCGTCGCTCGACAGGTCGTCCGGATCGACGTCGGCCACCCGGCTGCGCTTGCGCATGTCGTACACCAGGCCGATGTTCTGGTTGACCAGAAACTCCAGAATGCGCTGGTGCAGCACCGCGAGCCGCCGGCGCCGCGCGATCGTGGTGCGCCCCCGCCGACGCAGCCGTTCAATGGTATAGGCCGTTGCGTGCAGCGACTTGAACATCATCGTCTCGTCTTCCGGCGCTTCCAGTGAACCGTGGGCGAAGATCTCGTTGGCGCGCTCCAGCAGACGCTGCACGTTTGCCGTGCGGTGCAATTCCGGGTGATCGATGTACTCAATCACCGCACCGCCGGGCGTCTTGGCTATCTGCTTCGCTACCTTTTTCATCGCCGACCTCCTTGGCCGATTGTGCCCCCGGCGCCGTGACGAGTCGCCCGTATGGCTCCGCCATTGGCGACCCATGCTCCGTCAAGTCCGAGGAAGAGTCCGTGCCGACCCCGTCAATGCCTACGCCGGAAGCAGCCTATCGCTCCATCGGCGCTCCATCGCGATTCACTGCACTGCTGGACGACACCCGGCCCGCCTCCAAGTCATCGCCCGGGCGGGCACCCACGCTGCGGTCAATCCGCTCAGGCTGGTGAGGCGCTACTTCTTAACTATACGCAGTTAGATGTGTCCTGGTTCCTGGACGTTCCCGCAACATGCCTGTTACACCCCGGAGACAGTCTTTCAGTTTCTGCTTCGCACAATTATCGACAACCTGGCAATTCCGAGCGCAGGCGGATTGGACTCCCGGCGTGCGGTCATGCTCGGGAAGTCGAGTAGAAATGCAGCCTCAGGATCATCCGAGAGAATGGTTCCGATTCCGCCCCGTCCATCACCAAAGTGCACGGGTTCGCACTTGCTTATTTGCCGACGGAGCCCTGTGGCGCGCCGGGCCAACGAATCGCTCCCGATTGATCAATGGACGTCGCTGCCTTCCGCGAAAGAACCGACTGAACGTCCATTCTCGATGGGGCGGTGCAGTGCCCCGGCCAGGTAGCCGCGGGGGTGGAGTTGTGTTACGTTCCCGGCGAGGCGGGGCGGTCGGTGCGCCCGCCGGGCCGGGATTTGGCGTTGCAAAGGAGGTCAGCTCATGGCTCATGCTCATTTCTTTGGTCGCAAGGCAGGCACGGGGGCCGTCGCCTCCCTGATTGGCTTGGTGTTGCTCTTCCCGATCGCCGGTTGTCCGGGCGTTTCCCTGCCCGACATCGACGACGTTCTCAACATGAACGGCAACTCCAACGGGAATACCAATTCCAATACGAATGACAATGACAACAGCTCGCCTTCGGTGTCGTATGAACTGGATGTATTCGCCACCAACACCGGGGGCGCGACGGGCATCGCGCTGCGTCCCAGTGATGGAGCCCTGTTCGCCGTGAACGCCGATGGGCTCTTCGGCCCCATCGAGCAGGGGGCGGATGTGGGCATGATGACGCCGTTCGGCGCCACCAACCTGGCCACACCGCAGCTCTTCATGCAGGAAACTTCATCGCTGGTACTGTCCATCACCGACGACGGTGAATTCTGGATTGGGTCACAATGCTGCTTCACACTGGCGGTCGTTCCCGCGGAGGGCGGCGACGCCGAGCCTTTCCTGAGTTTGGGCACCGGCGTCGGCCCGTCGAACATCAAGCCGGAGACTATGGCCATAGTTCCCGACGGCTTCGCGGGCGCCCAGATGATGCCTGGAAACCTGCTTGTCGGACAGGAAACGACCTTTTCCCGCCTTTCAGCGATCGACGTGGCCGGGGAGCGCGGCGTGGTCAACGTGGACAATCCGCTGCTGGCGGATGGCGACAACACCAACGATTTGAATCGTAACGCGCATCATCTCGCCTTCGGATTGGACGGCAACCTGTACAGTTCACGCGGCACGTCGGGATTGACCATCAGCGGCTTGCAGCGCATAGCGCCGGACGGCACACCGAGCATCCTGCCGGGCACGTTGGGCGTATCCGCCAATACGTTCGTCGGTCTGGCCAATGGCGATTTGCTGCTCCGCGGTAGTCTGCAAACCGGGCCGACCACCCAGCGCCGCGGCATCGTCCTCTACAACGCGGCGGATGAAGTCGCCGCTGTCGTCCTGGAAATCGCCGGCGCGCAACTTTCGGAAGATGACGAAATGCTCATCACGCCCGACGGAAACACCATTTACCTGTCGTTGCCCAACCGCAACGAAATCGTGACCGTCCGCCGGGTCGAGGATTAAGGCCGGTCTATTCGCCTGCGGCGGGGGGCGCGTTGCCGGGGAGCGGCGCGTCCTTCGCCTCCAGGGTGCCGTCGTCGCGCTCCTGAAGCTGCTGGATACGCAGTTCCGCTTTGGAAAGGATGTCGCGGCACTGCCGCACCAGGGCCATCCCCTGCTCGTACTTGGCGATCGACTCCTCCAGACCGATCTTGCCCTGCTCGATCTGTTCGGTGATCGTCTCGAGCTGGCGAAGAGCGTCCTCGAAAGAAAGCTTCTGTCTGGCCATGGCCCTTTCGCAAGCTCCGTTGGCGACTCGAATGATGCCCCAACTCGGGACAATCCGGTTCCCGGGAGAATTTCCTGGCAAGTAGTCTACAAGGGCCGGCCGAAGAGCCAAAATCGCCCGCCGATCCAGCCCGAGCCCATCGGGGCGTGGCAGCGGTGCACCGCGTGCCGAACCGCCTATTCGAACAACTCCAACTGCCGCAGGTTGACGACTTCTGACTCGAACTCGCCGTCCATCAACTCGGTCACCACACGATCGCGGTCGGCCAGCTCGGCGAGACTGCGAACCACCGCGCGTCCCCGCTTCGTTCGTGTGATCGAAAAACCGCGCTGCAACACGCTGCGATAGCTCAACGCCGCGAGCACGTCCGCGCCCCGGTTCAGTGCCGCGCGCCCCATGATCCATCGATGGTGTACGGCCAGCGGTAGCTGCTCCGCTATCCGCTCCAGCTTCGCCTGTGCCGCCTTCAGTGGATACACGGGCGACGCCTGCCGGACTCGATCACGCACACGGGACCATCGCTGTTCGACCAGTGCAAACCGGGCGGTGATGACCCAGCGCAACCGATGCTCCGCGTCTTTCAACCGCACGGAGGTCCGCCACAGAAAGGACCACGGCGCAATCCGTCGCACGATGCTCTCCAGTCCGTCAAGCCGTCGGCGCAGCCCGCTCAACCGGTCCGTCAGTCGGCGGTGCAGGCGCGCCGCGTATTCGTCGACGACCTGCGTTCGGCGGCGAACGGGATGTAAGGAATCGCGGAAAGCCGCTCGGTGCAACACGACGTCGAGCCGCCCGGCCAGGAGTTGTCGCTTCTGTTCCACGGCGCGGGCCAATCGCCGCCTGCACGCATCGACCTCCGCCCACACCTCTTCAAGCACCGGCACGACCAATTGCGCCGCCGCGGTGGGCGTGGCGGCCCTTACGTCCGCCACGAGATCGGCGATGGTCACGTCCACTTCGTGGCCCACGGCGCTGACGATGGGAATCCGGCTTGCGTACATGGCGCGGGCCACCGGTTCCTCGTTGAAGGCCCACAGGTCTTCGATGGAACCGCCGCCGCGCCCCACGATCATCACGTCCACGCCGCCCAGCGCCAACGACTGCCCATTCACACGCCGAATGGCGCGCGCGATTTCTTCCGCCGCGCCGTCGCCCTGCACGCGCACCGGGTAGATCAGCACATGAATACAGGGATAGCGCTGCGAGAGGATGCGCAACATGTCTGCGATCGCCGCTCCGGTCGGGCTGGTCACCACCACGATGCGCCGCGGAAACGCCGGGAGCGGTTTCTTTCGTGCGGGGTCGAACAGACCCTCGCGCTCCAGCTTTTCGCAGAGCTGCCGAAACGCCAGCTCGCGCGCTCCCACGCCGCGCGGTTCCAGCTTGCGTATGTAGAGCTGGTAGCGCCCGGCACGTTCAAACACCTCGATCGCTCCCGTGGCGATCACCTCCATGCCGTCTTCCGGCGTGAATTTCAGTTTGGCCGCCTCACTGCGCCACATCACACACGCCAGTTCGCTCGACCGGTCGCGCAGCGTCAGGTACACGTGTCCGCCGCTGTGACGCTTGATGTTGCTGATCTCGCCCAGCACGCAGACGGTCGGCGGCAGATTGGTCTCGAGTGCCTGCTTGATGAGCGTGGTGACCTGCGAAACGGTCATCGGCCCGCGCTGCCCGCGCGCGGATTCCTCGGCGGGAACCCGGATCAGAAAGGGATTGAACGGTTCTCGTTCCATCGTGGAGCCCCTTGCATACCCGCCGGGCACGAACTTGCCAATCGCCGCGGTCACTGCCTTCTGGTAGCTTGGCGGCCCGGGCCGGGATCGAGAGCGCGGAAAGCGAAAGGTCACCCATGGCGGCGGTCCAACTCGAACAGGTAACCAAGGACTACCCATCGCGCCGCCACCCTGTCCGTGCGCTGGCGAACCTGGACCTGGAGGCGGCCGCGGGTGAGCTGGTCGTCATCGTCGGGCCCTCGGGCTGCGGCAAAACCACCACGCTGCGCCTCATCGCCGGATTGGAACCGCCCTCCGCGGGCATCATTCGCATCGCCGGGCGCGATGTGGCCGGCGTCGCTCCCCGCGAACGTGACGTGGCCATGGTGATGCAAAACCTCGCCCTGTTTCCTCACCTGTGCGTCCGGGACAATCTTGGCTTCGGCTTGAAAATGCGCGGCGCTGCCCGAACACAGATCGAAGCCCGCGTGCGCGAGGCCGCGTCGTTGCTCCGTCTGGAGCCGCTGCTCGAACGCCGGCCCCACGCGCTTTCCGGTGGCGAGGCGCAGCGTGTCGCCCTGGGGCGCGCGTTTGTCCGCCGCCCGCGGGTGTTTCTACTCGACGAACCCCTCGCCAGCCTGGACGCACAGTTGCGCTTACAACTGCGCGGAGAAATCAAGTCGCTGCAACGGCGCAGCGAGACCGCCATGCTCTATGTGACCCACGACCAGGAGGAGGCCATGAGCCTCGGCGACCGCATCGCGGTGCTCTGTGGGGGCGTGCTGCAGCAACTGGGAACCCCGACCGAGATCTACGGCCGACCGGCAAACCGCTTCGTGGCTGCTTTTTTTGGTTCACCGCCGATAAACCTGATTCGCGGACGGCTGGAGCGCTTTGACGGCGATCTCTGGTTTCACGGACCGGCGGGACGCTGGAAATGGCCGTGCGCCGCGCTCGTGCACGAGTCAGACGAATGTGAAGTTGTGCTCGGCATTCGCCCTCACGAATGGAAGGTCACTTGCAAGGCGCCGGAAGCGATGTCGCCGGCATCCTGTGACGATACCGGCGCACCTCTGCTTTCGGGTACGGTTGCCCTTGTCGAACCGCTGGGCGACGCGGCCAACGTGTGGCTAGAGGCCGGCAATTTGAAGCTCGTCGCGCGCGTCCCCGCCGACTTTGAGCTGGCGCCGGGCGCTCGGGTCGCGTTGCACGCAGACCTGCGCCGCGCGCACCTTTTCGCCGCGGATGCCGCCGGACGACGACTGAACTGAACAGGAAAGCGCAGGCTCAGGGGAGCCGAATGCCGCAGCGGCGCAGGTCGGCGACGGCCTGAGTCGCCCAGTCGCGATTGGCCGCCGGGCTGGCCGGGCTGGGGTGAAGCATCTGACCGAGCGTGACGTCAAGTCCCGCCAATGCAATCCTGGCACGCGTGGCCGCAAAACCACCGATGCCGATTACGTATCGGGGTGCCAGCGCGACGACGCTGTCTCGCAAGGCCGCGTCGCAGGCTTCGAACAACGGGGCGCGTTCGCGCGTCGGCAGCCGATCGGGCGTGAGGTTGCGCCCGCTTGCTTCCATGAATGCCAACGGACAATAGTTGAGTACCAGAAACCGGCGAAAAAACAGATCGGCGGATCCGAACGTCTTTTGTGCCCAGCCCCACAGCCGCGCACCGCTCACCTCGCTCCGGCGGCAGGCGAAGCCCTCGACCGGACGGCGGGGGTGCTCATGCCGTGGCTTGCCGATGCCCGCGGCAACCCCCATCCAATCGCGCACGGCGGCCACTTCGCCGAAGGGCACGCCCGTTTGCACCATGCCCCATGGTCCCGGGTTCATGCCGAGCAGCACGACTTCCTTGGACTTGGTGGCAAAGCGCTCTATATAGGCGGCGTAACCCCGGCGGGCATAGTCCAGGGGGTTGTAGACGTGCGAAACCGGCGCGGCGAACCGCAATCCAGAGAGCGTCTCCACGAGCTGGTTTCCGATGGCCAGTAACTCGTCGGCGCATTCCCTGGGCAACTGGAGTCGGGCAATGGATGTCGCAGCATGTTTCGTGTGGCCGGCATTCGCCATTCGCGATTCGCCATTCTTCATTCTTCCGTCAGCCAGTTGGCCACGGCGTCGATGCCCTCGTCGCGCAACGTGCTGACTTTCCACACCGGCCGAGTGTCGCCCACGGCGCTGAGCAACTGCGCCTGCGTCGCGTCCGCCCCGGGCAGGTCGCACTTGTTGAGCACGAACGCGCCCGCGATTTCCATGATCCCCGCCTTGGAGAATTGAATGGCGTCGCCACTGTCGGGCATGAGCAGCAGAAGCGTGTGGTGCACCAGCTCGCGCACGCCGACATCCGACTGGCCGGCGCCCACGGTTTCCATGAGGATGTAATCGAAACCGAATCCGTCGAGCAGCCGCAGGACCGTGGGGGCGTACGGCGAGATGCCGCCCGGCGCGTTGCTCGACGACAGGCTGCGGATGAAGAACTCCGCGTCCGGCGCGCCGCTCATCATCCGCAACCGGTCGCCCAGCAGCGCCCCACCAGTGAGCGGGCTGCTCGGGTCAATCGCCAGCACGGCCACGCGCTGGCCGCGGGTACGCAACTGCTTGCCCAGCTTGCCGATGAACGAGCTTTTGCCGACCCCCGGCGCGCCGGTAATGCCGATGATCTTCGCGTGACCCGCCGGGGGTTGCCAGCCGTCGAACCCCTCGCCGCGCTGCAAGCCGGTGATGAGCTTGGCCAGACCCCGCGGATCGCGCTGTTCATACGCCGCCTTCGCCTCCGCAAAACGGAGCGGCGGGTGTTTGGCGGCCAATTCGCGCATGGTGGCCACAATGTCATCGACCGGCGAGCCGGGGTTGAACACCGCGGCCACGCCCATCTCGCGCACCGCCGGATGATCGTGCACCGGCACGATGCCGCCGAGCACCACGGGGATGTGTTCAATGCCCAGCTCGCGGCGGATGCGGATCAGCTCCGGCATGACCGTCAGGTGCGCCGCGGACAGCAGGCTGACCCCGACCACGTCTACGTCCTCCTGCAGCGCCGCGTACATGGTCGATTCGCTGGTCTGCCACAGGCCGGTGTAAATCACCTCCATGCCCGCGTCGCGGAAGGAGCGTGCCAAAACTTTGACGCCGCGATCATGCCCATCGAGGCCGATTTTGGCGAGAAGAATTCGAGGGGGAGCGCCACTCATGTCAGAAGGGCCTCAGTGTTCTAGACAAGCCGGCCTGCACCGGCCAGTTCAAGCAGCGAGTTTAGGAAGGATTTCAACTCCGGGCAATACGCGGCGGCGCGGGTCAAACGATCGGCGGTTAACCACTTGGCGGCGTCGAGCGGCTTTTCGTATGATCGCTTCGCTCGCTTGAACAATTCTCTAATGTGCATCGACGGCGGCTTCCCACCATTGATCTCCTCCGGCTTGGCACCAGGGCGTGACGCAGTCACGCGAAGCTCGCGAACCAGTTCATCCCACCATGGTATGATCCATGCCTCCAGGTCGAACTGCGCCGCATGAGCACGAAAACGGTTAGTAGTTCCCTGCGATCCCACCAACTGCCGCAATTGTGCCTTGGCTTCCTCGGCATTCTTGAAATCGGGATAGACATCGGTCAGTACCACTACTCCGGCCACGTCCTCCTGAGACAAGCACAATTCTACCAGCCTTCCAAGCTTTTTGCGTACCGTGGGGCCATCAAGAGTGCGGGTGAAAATGCCTATTCTTGCGGCTGCGCGGTCGCGCTCCTGGACAAGTTCTCGCAAACCCGTGCGCAGCGCCTGTTCGGATTTGCCCTCGCAGAAGACGACGATCTTCATCGCCGCCCCCCGAGTTCCCCCATCGTCCACAGTTCGGCGAGCGTGAAATCCTTAAGCCAACGATCCAAATCGGCCCGGTCCGACGCGCGCTCAAACGTTGTGCCGTATTCGCCGGATTGGGCAATGACCAATTCCTCGGGCTGAAGCCAGCGCACCAACTCCGCGCTTTGCGTGGCCACCAGCACATTGGTCCTTGCGGCGGTCTTTCTCATCAGGGAGACCAGGAGCATCAACCACTGGGGATGCAAACTCAATTCCGGTTCGTCAATCATCACCAGTCCGTCGTCGGGCGCGGTGTGCAGAATGGTGGCGAGCCACAGGAAGCGAAGGATGCCATCGGAAAGTTGATTTGAATAAAAGGGCTGAGAATAGTTGCTTTGCTTCCAGGTGAGATTAACGTGCCCGGCGCCCGCCAGTGGAAACTCCAGTTCTTCGAGTTCAGGTACTGCGGCCTGTAGTGTGGCAAGCAATTCAAGAAACGCCGCCCGCCGTTCGGTTTTTAGCACATATAGTACAGAAAACAGATTGCTGCCGTCTGAGATGGGTTCGGCAGCGGGCTGAAGCTGTTGAGGTGCGCGCACGCCCGCGCTTGGCTGAAACTTGTGCACGACCCAATGACTCTGTCGACTCAGAGCATCGAGTAGTGTCTCAAAGTGCCTCCCCTGTGTTCGGTAGGGCGCAAGAACCGAATCCGATCGATCGGCAACCCGGACGGAAGACTCGCCGTTCTTTCCTATCCAAGTCATCCCAGTGTCGGTACGTTTTAGCAAGTCTACCGGCGCGGCCTGATCGAGCCCCCTCGAAGTTAGGCGCTCCGATTGAACAAAGAAACTCCCGCCTTCTCCGTGCAACCCCAGTTCATAGTCAAGCGAAGCGCTCTTCTCCGAGACCCCAACAGAAAGTGGTATTAGCTGTTCCTGTGCACCATAGTGGACACAAGCACCGAACCCCCCCCAACGGGCAATACTCTGCGCCAAACTTCCCGGAGTTTTCAACTTGCCGAATAACCCAATCAACTCCAGGAGGGTCGACTTTCCGGCGCCATTAGGGCCGATGACAACAGTGAGGGGCTTCAGTGCTAGGTCTACCTCAAGGACGGCACGGAAGTGCGTTGCTTTGACTCGCGTGATGCGCATTGACATTTCTTGCCCGCCGTTACCACTCCGGCCCGCCGTCGTAGGCGCCGAAGACGCCCTTCATGGTGTCCATCATCTCGCCCACGGTGGCGTCGGCCTGGGCCGCTTCGATCAGTGCGGGCATGACGTTAGCGCCCTGCAGCGCATCGTTACGCAGTCGCTTCAATGCCACGGCGTGCCGCGCGGCATCCCGCGTACGCTTCAGTTCTTTCAGCCGCCCCACCTGCGCCGCTTCTGTTTCCTGGGAAATCTGGAGAATGTCGATCCCCGGCGGGCCGTCCTCCACAAAGTCGGTGACGCCCACGATCTTCTGCCGCCCCGCATCGATCTCCCGCTGCTGCGCCTGCGCCGACTCGGCAATCACGCGACGGAAATAACCCCGGTCGATCGCTTTGAGCACCCCGCCCATCGCGTCGATCTGGTCGATGATCGCGTGCGCTTTGGCCTCGATCTCATTGGTCATCTTCTCGACGAAGTAGCCGCCGCCCAGCGGATCCACCGTCTGCGTGACGTTCGTTTCATGCGCCAGAATCTGCTGCGTGCGCAGCGCCAATTTGACCGCCTGCTCGCTGGGCAGCGCCAGCGTCTCGTCCATGCTGTTGGTGTGCAGCGACTGCGTGCCCCCCAGCACCGCCGCCAGCGCCTGAAACGCCACGCGAATGAGGTTGTTCATGGGCTGCTGTTCGGTCAGCGTGACCCCGGCCGTCTGGCAGTGCATCCGCAGCAGCCACGAACGCTCCTTCTTGGCACCAAACCGCTCGCGCATGAAGTGCGCCCACATCCGCCGCGAGGCGCGCAGCTTAGCGATTTCCTCGAAGAAGTCGTTGTGGACGTCAAAAAAGAAACTCAGCCGCGGCGCGAAATCGTCCACGTCGAGTCCCCGCGCCATCGACGCCTCCACATACGCCAGCCCGTCGGCCAGGGTGAACGCCAGCTCTTCCGCGGCGCTGGCGCCCGCCTCGCGAATGTGATACCCGCTGATGCTTACCGTGTTCCACTGCGGCAGGTGCTGCGTGCAATACTCGATCGTATCCACCACCAGCCCCACGCTCGGCCCCGGCGGAAACACGTACTCATTCTGCGCGTGAAACTCCTTGAGAATGTCGTTCTGGAGGGTACCGCGCAGGTATTCCAGCGGCACGCCCTGCTCCTGCGCTACTGCAATGTAGAACGCCAGCAGAATGGCCGCCGGCGCGTTGATGGTCATGCTCGTGCTCACCGATCCGAGATCGATGCCGTCAAACAGCCGCCGCATGTCCGCAAGGCAGGCGATGGCCACGCCGCAGCGCCCCACCTCCCCGCGTGACAAGGGGTCGTCACTGTCGCGGCCCATCAGCGTGGGCAGGTCGAACGCGGTGCTCAGTCCGGTCTGCCCGTGCTCCAGCAGATACTTGAAACGCAGGTTGGTGTCCTCCGCGGAGCCGAATCCGGCGAACTGCCGCATGGTCCACAGGCGGTCGCGGTACATCGTGCGGTGTACGCCCCGCGTATAGGGAAAGGAGCCCGGCTCGCCCAGCGCCCGGACGGGGTCGAACCCGCGAAGGTCGTCGGGACTGACAAACGGCGGGCCCTCCGCCTGCGCCGCCGCTTCCGGACAAGGGTCCACGGACGGTCGAATCATAAGCTCACCTCACGCTTGGTTGCGCGCCGCACGACGCTGCCCTATTCCATCCACGAAGCCGGGCGCTTTTCAAAGAAGGCTGCGATCCCCTCCCGGCTTTCTTTCGAGTTGAAACAATCGGCAAACGCCGTCAGATCATCCCCGTCGCGCAGCGCACGTTTGGCCAGCGCTACCGCTGACGGCGCCGCACGCCGGAAAGAGCGGCAAAACGCGGCAATTCGCGAGACCAGATCCTCCGGCGAGTTCACCACTTCATCCACCAGGCCGAAGGGCACCGCGTCCTCCGCCGACACCGGCGCCGCCGTAAAAAACATACGTTTCGCCCGCGCGGGCCCGACCAGCCTCGTCAGGCGGTTGATGCCGCCCCACCCGGGGATCAACCCCAGCGAGGTCTCCGGGGTGCCCAGCTTCGCCGACTTCACCGCGATGCGAAAATCGCAAGCCAACGCCACCTCCAGCCCGCCGCCCATCGCCGGCCCGTTGATGGCCGCCACTGTGATGCACGGCAGCGCGGCCAGATCGCTGAACACATCCTGCCCCAGCCGGGCATAGGCATGCGCCTGATCCGGGGTGAAGGACGCCATCTCGCGGATATTCGCCCCGGCCACGAACACTTTCCCGGTGCCCGACACGGCTACGGTTCGCACCGCCGGATCCGCGGCCACGCGGCGGAGGGCAGCGGAGAACTCGTGCAACACGTCCGCGGAGAGTACGTTGATCCCCTCCTCGGTCGCAAAGACAATCGCCGCATGACTGCCGTCGATGTTTAGAAGTACCCGCGTCTTACTCATACCGGTAGAAACCCTGTTTGGCCTTGCGTCCCAGCCTTCCTGCTTGAACCATCTTACGCAAGAGTGGGCAGGGGCGGTAGCGGTCCTCACCCAAATCTCGATGCAGGACCTCCAGGATGAACAGGCACACGTCCAGCCCGATGAGGTCGGCCAGCGCCAGCGGGCCCATGGGGTGGTTCATGCCCAGCTTCATGATCGCGTCGATCGACTCCGCATCCGCCACGCCGTCCTGAAGGGTGAACACCGCCTCGTTGATCATAGGCATGAGCACCCGATTGGACACGAAGCCCGGATGGTCGTGACACGCCACCGGCGTTTTGCCCACGGCCTTGGCAAGCTCCATGGTTTGTGCCGCCGTCGCGTCGCTGGTCTGCAACCCGCGCACTACCTCCACGAGCTGCATCAACGGCACCGGGTTGAAAAAGTGCATCCCGATGAACCGCTCGGGCGCCCGGGTGGCCGCCGCCAACTGCGTGATGCTGATGCTGCTGGTGTTGGTCGCCAGAATGCCCTCGGCGCTCAGTTGCTCTTGCGCCTGCCGAAGCAGGTCGATCTTTACGTCTACCTTTTCCGTGGCGGCTTCGATGATCAGATGGTGCCGGCCGATTTCCTTGACGTTCCCTGTTGGATGGAGTCGCTGCTTGGTGGCCGCGGCATCCTCGGCAGAGACCTTCCCCTTGGCCACGCCCTTGTCGAGCATCTTCCCAATCTCGCCGACCGCCGAGTCCAGCGCCGCAGGGAAGACGTCGAACATCGACACGTCATACCCCGCTTGCGCAAACACTTGGGCGATGCCCCGCCCCATGGTCCCCGCGCCGAGCACGGCCAGGGTCTTGTCGTGGGTAACCATCATGTTGCCTCCTTCAAGTGGCGCCGGTATCAATCCGGCAACTTACGAGCCGCGGGCGCTGAGCCCGCGCGGTTCCAGGGTGATTCTCGCATTTTCCGCGCCCGTTCGCCATAGGATTTTACCACTTGCGCCCGGTACGCGCAGCAACGCAGGGCGGGCGTGATGGCCCACCCTGCGTCGCCGAGATCATGTGCGGACGGTGTTTCGCCTACAGGCCGAGGTCGTCGAGCAGTTCCTCTGCCTTCTCGACCATCGAGCGGACATATGCCGGGTTGTGCACGCCGAAGCTGCCGTCCACCAGCGCGTAGTAATAAAGGAACCGCGCCTGTTTCAACGCATCCGGGAGCATGGCCTGCCCGGCGGAGTCGGGCCCCCCGGCGGCGGTGTACTCCCAGGTGGACGGATCGCCCATTCGCGCCGCGATGGCGTCCAGTCGGGTGCGGATTTCGTTCTGGAGGATGGTCTGCGCCTGAATGGCCTGATCGCGCGAAGGATGGCACCCTGCCGACGCGCAGCCGGCATTGTTGACCGCGAAATCATGGCCGCTGATCGCCGGCGCCTGCTCGCTCTGGAAATCCTCCCGATACATATGGCACGCGGAGCACTGCTCCACGGCGAACGTGTGGACCGACACCCGGCTCAGCACCAGCGGCTCCTGGGATTGGATGTCGGACACCGGCATTTCGCCCACATAAATGTTCGATTGATTGCTGTGATGCGGCCCGCGTGACGTCGTCTCCCAGGTTCGCCCGCGCGAGTGGTGGCACTGCCCGCACAGGTTGAACCGCTGCGGATTGGTCACGTCCTCGATGGTATTGGACGGCGTGGGACTGGCCGCCTGCCGGAAGCGGAGCTGATAGTCTCGATCCGTGTCCGGCGCCGCAGCGAATCCGGTGCGCGCGTGCGGATCGTGGCAAATGACGCAGGTGACCGGGTTGAGCTCTTCAGGCGTTAACCCAGCGAAGGCATCGGGCGAAACGGTTTGGCCCCGTACATTGATCGCGTGGAAGACGTCTCCCGAGTGACAGATGCCGCAGTTGTTCACGTAGGTTCCGCCCTCGATGAGGTCGTGCGCCACGTCTTCGGTCACCGCACCATGTGCCGACATCGACCACTGCTCAAAGTTGGGATGATGCGATCCGGTGTGGCAGGTACCGCACACGTCCGCCGAAATGTTGATCGGCGGCGTGAAGGCACTGTTCAGCGGATCGCGAATGTGTGCCCCGCCGGCGCCGTGGCAGTTCTCGCATTGCACGCCGACCAGGTGCGGCGTAGCCGCGCGGCTGACGAAGCCGTCGGTCTGACCGAAGCCGACCGTGTGACAGCCTACGCACGCGGCGTTGGAGCCCTGGCCGATCGCTTCGAGCGTCTCCAGCGCTCCCGCGTGCAGCGTCTGCGCCCACTCGGTATGCACACTGGGATGGCACAGTTGACACTGCGACGCCCCTACAAAGTTCTTGTCACGCACGTTGTCATTGGTGTTTGTGTTCGTGTTGGTATTGGTGTTGGTATTGGTGTTTCCGTTGGTATTGCCGTCGCCGCCCATCGAGGGACAACCCGCGGTCAGCAAGATGGCAAAACCACCCGCCAGCAGCGAAAGGGAAACCGCGAAAACCGATCGTACCACTGTGTTTCGCCCGGACATGATCTCTCACTCCTTAATAGAGATAACCGTGCCTGATCTTCGCAACCTTTCAGCACACGATGACGCAACAGGGTCGCCACCCGCAAACGACTTAGATTTCCTCCGCGAGCGCTTCGCTAGCGCTCAGCCGCGGAGAACAACTCCAGTAGCTTCGCTCCTGATACCTGCTTGTTGTGCATTTGCGTTGCCACGTCCGAGAGAATACTCAGCGACGAAATCGTGGCCGCATTGCCGATGCCGTTGTGGCACCGCAGGCAGACAAAGTCCAGGCTCACCGCGGCGCGACCCTGGGCATCCTTCGACACACTGGCGCCGTCCTGCGTGAACATCTGGGCAAACTGGGTCGCCTGCGGATTGATCCGGAAAATGTGCGTCTTGGTATCGCCCATGCGCCCGCGCTCGCCGACCACGTCGGGTCCGGCGGCGGCGGCGCTGCGCGTGGCATAGGGCATGTGACAACTCTCGCAGCTCAGCGGTTCTTCGTAATCCCCGCGAACATAGGTCAGGCCCTCGTGCAGCGCCATGTTGTGTCCGGCGTGGCACGCGGTGCATTCGTTGCGAATGGCGCTGTCGCGATCATAGGTGGCGGACACGTGCGGATCGTGGCACATCGTGCAGTTGAAGCCACTGTGCCCGCCGCTGCCCAGCAGTTCCGGCCATTGCTCGTGATGGTTGATGTATCCATTGGCCGCAATGATGATGTTCGGATCCGCGCCGCGTGTGTGGCACTTGCCGCAGGCGGAGGCAGTCACGTTCACGTAAATGTCGCGCGCGGCTGGATTGGGAATGTGCTTGCTGCCCCGGCCGCG
>CAZMVD010000018.1:31954-51804 GCA_964569425.1 uncultured Phycisphaeraceae bacterium | reverse complement strand
TCGCACTCATGATGGCCATGGTGGCCTTCATGATCCTTTCCGCGCGAAGCACCAAGAAGCGCGAGCAGCGCGAGCGCGAACAACTCTACGCCAGCCTGTCCAAGAACGATCGCGTGCTGACGGTGGGGGGGATCATCGGCACGGTCATGTCCGTGAAGGACAACGAAGTGGTGGTCAAGGTCGATGAATCGACCAACACCAAGATGACCTTTCTCAAGAGCGCCATTCAGCGCATATTGGCCGACGAGCCGGGCAGCGCCTGATCGCCCGGCGGTGCGCCGCGGCGGAACCGCCCGGGCGCTTCTATCGAACGATTAGGTTCAATGGGGCGGACGCCTGCCGACCGGCATTGTCGGTGACCGCCAGGGTCACCGTGTGGGCCCCGCGCGCCAGCCCCGCGGTGCGCAGGACGTAACTGACGCCGCTGGAATTGCCGCTCGCCGCCACCACCAGCACCGATTCCCCATCCACAAACCACTCAACGGCGGCGAGCCCGCTGCCCGAGGACACCGTCGCCGAAATGGTCACGTTTCCGCTGACCGACGCCCCCTCGGCCGGAGAGCGAAAACTCACCGTGGGCGCCGTGGATCCCGTGCTGGAGCCCGCGAAACGAACCGATACGCGCTGTTCCGTCGAACTGTTGCCCGCGAGGTCCGTGGCCACGAAGCCCAACGTGTGCGTACCGGCGGCGAAGGCCGTCGTGTCGATCACGAATTGAAACGGCGAACGATCGTCGGTCGCATAGGGAATGCCGTCGATGGCCAGCCGAACTTCGGCCACTCCGCCGGCGTCGGTCGCCGTCACGGTGGTTGTGGTTCGGCCGCTCAGCGTCGCGCCGGCGGTGGGTCGCGTGATGCGCACCACCGGCGCCGTCACATCCGGCGATTCCGCGGTGGATCGTGCGCGATCAACCGCCCCAAAGGCGTCGATGCGCCCGTGGCCGAAGGTGTTGTCTTTTCCGGCCGCGCCCAAGTCCATCGCACCGGCGGTCAGGATGCTGCGAATCGACGTGGGACGAAGTTCGGGGTTGACGGACCATGCCAATGCCGCCACGCCGGCAACGATCGGCGCGGCGAACGAAGTGCCGTTGGCCAGCGTGTAGGCGCCGCCCATGGCTGTAGTACGGATGGCCGTACCGGGGGCGACCAGATCGACAAAGGGGCCGCGATCGGAAAAGTCGGCGATGTTGTCGGCACCCGTGACCGCCCCGACGAACAGCGCTTCCGCATAGCCCGCGGCCGTAGTGCTGCCGGCGCCGTTGCCTGCGCTGATGATAACCAATGACCCCCGGTTGTTGGCCTGCACCGCCGCCGCCTGCACCACCGTGTTGGACCACAGCGGCGCAAAACTCACGTTGATGACGCGGGCGCCGCGCGACAGGGCCCACAGAATGCCCGCGGCCAGGTGGCGCCCGGTGGAGCGGCCCTGAAGGTCGGTTACCCGCACCACCAACAGCGGACAATCCCAGGTAACGCCGGCTACACCGGCGCGGTTGTTCGACGCCGCGGCAAGGATTCCGGCCGCCAGTGTCCCGTGCCCGGCCACGTCGCCGAAATCGCCGCTGTTGGCGTAAATGTTCCACCCCTCGCGGATGCGCCCGGCAAGGTCGGCGTGTTCGCGGTCGATCCCCGAGTCGACAACGGCAACCACGATTTCTTCAGCGCCCGTACTAATGTCCCATGCCTGCGGGGCACGAACCTGCGTAAGGAAGCCCTGCAGCGTGAAAAGGGTGTCATTGGGGGTCAACTGGGCCTCGTAGAAGTAATTCTTATGGAGGCTTTCGAAGAGTCCGCTGGCCGCAAGCTGCTCAGCGACTGCCGTCAGCCGATTCTCGGGCACGGCCAGCGTGATGAGTCCAAGCTCGTCGGTCGTCTCCAGGATGACGGCACCCGCGTCAACTACCGCCAGCGCAATCGCTTCCGGGTCGGCGCCGGGGTAGGGCAGGACCAGCAGTTCATCTTCCACGAAAGACAAAGCGCCGATCGCGGGATCATCATCCTCCGGAAACACGAGCACGGACTCGGTGTTCTGGTCCCCGGGTCCGTCGTTCAACGTTCCCACCGGAACCGCGCATCCTACCACGATGGCGGGAAACAAGCTGCAAGTGATCAGACCGACATTCCGCATGGGACAGGCTGTTCTCAACATCATATACCATGGTTATCGGATGGCACCGCGCTGCACCGCCTCTTTCACCGTCTAATACCCCTTTCGGAAAAGGCAACCGGGATACTCCACGTTTGAACGAAAAGCAACGATCACCGATGATGGAGGCAATCCGGCCGCTGCCCAGGCCCTCAATACGCTCCGAAGGCGCCACGCGACTTCAGAGTCAGCGGGAACTTGAGTTATCGGAAGGGGACTTCAAGATGATCACGCAAGGGCGAGCACCTGCGCCGGCAATCGCCCGTGAGTACGATGGAAGAGCATGAACCGAGCTTCCGGTGAACCGCGAATCATCCGCCCGCTGGCACCGCCCGTCGCCCTCGACGTGGCGTGCGAGCTGGATCGCGCCTACGCCGAAAGTGACTCAATGGCTTCGTTCCTGGGCGCTGCCGCCGCCGCGAATGAGCCGGTCCTGCTCATGGTCAACGACAGCCATCGCGCCACACTCACTCGGGAGGTCCTTGCCGCACTGGCGCGCTGGACGGCACGGCTTGCACCGGTGCCGAGGTTTCGCGCCATCGTGGCGACCGGCACCCATCGTTTCGGCCGCGCGGAGCAGGCGGCCTTCGAAGCCGCGGAGTTGTGCAACACCGGTCTGACCGTGGAGCGCATTGAATGGCATGACGCGCTGGATGACCGGCGGCTGGCACCCGTAGCGGGGCTGCGTATGAACCACGAGGTCGCAGCCCACCGCTTTCTGTTGCCCATTGGCAGTGTGGAACCGCACTATTTCGCCGGCGCCACCGGCCCGCACAAGACCCTCACCATCGGTTGCCTGGCCCACGCCGACATCGAGCGCAATCACGCCCGCGCGCTCGATCCTGCGTCGGACATTCTGCGCCTCCACGGTAACCCCGTGCACGACGGCGTGGCGGACATGGTCCGGGCGCTGCAGGATTCGGGAAAGAGAACATGCGCCGTCGGCGAAGTCTTATGCGGCCGCGCGTTGGTGCGCGCCGCGATCGGCGATCCCTTGATAGTCACCGAAAGGCTCATGTCCGACGTGCGACGAACTTTCGTGCAGTTCGTGGACCGCCCCGCAGACGTGGTTCGCCTGCGCGTGCCCATGCCCCTCGGTCGCAGCCTGTATCAGGCGGACAAAGCGCTCAAGAACAACCACCGCGCCGTGCGCGACGGCGGCGGAATGATCCTGGAAGCTGCATGCCCCGATGGGGTTGGTAATGACGCGTTCCTCTCCATGCTGCGCATCGCCGCGGATCACGCCACCGCGGTGCGACTGGTCGAGCAGGAGGGCTATCGCCTCGGCGATCATAAGGCCGTCAAGCTGCGTTTCCTCACCGATCCCCGGCAGCGCGGTGTGCACGTGGCGCTGGTGGCCTCGACCATTTCCGGCACCGATGCTCACGTGGCCGGAATGATGCCCTGCCCCGATGCCGAAGCGGCCCGGGACTGGTTACGCAGCGTCGTTCAGGGACCGACCGACCAACAGTTGATTATCGAGGACGCGGGGATGGTGACCGTGTCGGCGGAGGCGGGTCAGACGGGCTGACCTCGTGGTCTTGGTCGCGCGACCAGTTGGCCACCACCTCATTCACCAGGCCTTGCAACGGGCCGATCGCATCGCCGCCCTGGTGCCGTTGACCCTGCCGCAACTGATTCATCAAACGCCGCGCCTCATGCGAGAGCGTCATGAACCCGAGGATGCCGCAGGTGCCCGTCAACTGGTGAAGTACTTCGTCAACCACGTCCCATTGTCCCGCGATCGCCGATTCCCGCAGTCGCTCCATCCGCGCCGGAAGCGATTCGACGAAGTCACGAACGAGCGCGGCCATGCGCGGATCGCCCATGGGAAGGGACTTCCGGACCTCGTTCTCGCCGGGTTTCTCCGGTTGCACGCGTAGATAGGACGCCGCCCGTTGGAGCAATTGCTCCATGGAAATCGGCTTCGGCCAATACTCGTCGAATCCGACTTCGTACAGCTCTTCGGGTTCGCGCCCCGCGGCCGATGCGGATAACGCAATGATCGGTGCCAGGCAGCCGCGCCGCCGCAGTTCCGCCGCGGCCGCCTGTCCATCCATAAGCGGCATGCGCAGGTCCATCAGGATCAGATCGAACTCCAGCTCCTGGGCGGCATCGACCGCCTGCTGACCATTCTCCACCGCGACGACCTCTGCCCCCGCACGGGTAAGCGCATAGCTGAGCAATTCACGCGCATCCGAGAAATCCTCGGCGATGAGCACGCGCCCCGCCAGCTTCGGTCCGCCCTTGGCTCCAAGGGTGCTGGACACGGCGCTGTGCGGCTGGATGGTCACATCCGGCAGCGTCAACCACGATACGCCCTGCATCGCGCCCGTGGCGACGCGCAGCGTGAAACAGCTTCCGACATCAAACGTGCTCGCGACACTCAGATCGCCTCCGAGCTGGTCCGCGATCCAGCGCGAAATGGTCAGCCCCAGACCGATCCCCTTCGCAATCCGCGCCTCGCGCACGTCTCCCTGCGTGAACGCTTTGAAAATATGCGGCAGGTCTGCCGCGGGAATGCCATGTCCCGTATCTTCCACGGCAATCGCCAACCGGGGTTCTTCCCCCTCTCGCCGCGCGCTGATTCGCACGTGGACGTGTCCCGCGTCGCAGAACTTCAGCGCGTTGTTGATGAGGTTGATCATGGCCTGCTTCAGGCGCGTCGGGTCGGTGTAAATAACCTCCGGCACCTCCGTTTCGTGAATAAACCGGAATTCGACCCGCTCATTGTCGTGCAGCGGCGCGGTGACGGCCTGCACGTCGCTGAAGATGTCCGTCAGGCAGCAAAAGGTACGATTCGCTTCCAGCCGCCCGGCGTCCAACCGCGCCAGATCGAGCAGGTCGTCCACCAGCGACAGCAGATGCCCCCCGTTGCGCAGAATGATGTTCAACCGGTGCGCCACCAGGGCGGGGTCGTTGTCGGTGTGTTGCAGCAGCTCGGCGGCCGCGAGCATCGCATTGATCGGCGTTCGGATCTCGTGACTGACGTTGGCCAGAAACGTGCTCTTGGCGCGGTTGGCCGATTCGGCCGCCTCGCTTGCCTCGCGCAGGGCTGTTTCGGCGCGCTTGCGGTCCGAAATATCGGTGGAAATCCCGCACACCGCGTACACTTCTCCCGCGGTATTGAACAGCGGAAACTTGACGGAAATGTAGTAATGATCGCCGTCGACGTGCGGCGCGACCTCTTCAAACTCCAGGGGCCGCCCTTCCGAAATCACCCGCCGGTCGTTGACCTGGAACCCCTCGGCAAACTCCCGTGAGAACAGCTCATCGTCGGAACGGCCGATGACGCTTTCACGCGGCATCTCAAAAATGTCGCTGAATCGACGGTTGATCAGCATGTAACGCCCGCGCACATCCTTGAGATAGATGACCGCGATACTGTTGTCGATGATCGCGTTGAGCCGCTCCTCGCTTTCGCGCAGCGCCAGCTCCGCATGTTTGCGCGCCGTGATATCGCTCTCGCGCCCTTGCACGCCGACCTGCACACCCTTGGCATCCAGCAGCGGCCCCCAACTGCTCAAACACCATTTGAGCTGACCGTCTCGCGTGATGATGCGAAACTCCTCTCCGTCAAAGGCCTTTCCCTGGAATACCCCGTTCCACAGTTCCATCATGCGCGCGGTGTCGTCGGGGTAAACGTAGTTGATGAACTGGCGCTCTCGAAGCTCGTCCACGGAATAACCAGTCAATGTTGTAAACGCCGGATTCACATAGAGCAGACCGCGATCCATGTCGAACGCAAAAACCACGTCGCTGGTATTCTCGGCAATCAGGCGCAGATTGCGTTCCGTGCGCCGCAGGTCCGCCGTTCGCTCGTCCACCCGCCGCTCCAACGCCCGATGGGCGTCGATCAGCTCCTGTTCAATCCGCCGCCGGTCGGAAATATCGGTGATGAACCCTTCGACGGCCTCCAACCGGCCATCCGCGGCGAACACCCCCCGTCCCTGTTCCCAGACCCAGCGCACGCGCTTGTCCGCCGTCACAATTCGATAGGTCAGGCGAAACACCGCGCGCTGCGCAAGCGCCTGTTGGACGTCGTTCCAGACTTTCTGATAGTCATCCGTGTGGATCAGGCTCGCGTACGCGACGGCATGGTTATTGATCAAATCCGCCGGCGTGTATCCGGTGAGTTCCAGGCAGCCTTCGCTGACGAATTCCATCGTCCAATCCGGATCGTTGTGGCATCGGTAAGCCATGCCCGGAAGGTTGCTGAGCAGCGTGTCCAGCGATCGGCGGTGCTCTTGAAGCTCAATCAGCGCCTTTTTCTGCGCAGTAACGTCGACAAAGGTCACCACCGCCCCCTGCAGCGCGCGGGAGTCAGGGTCGAATACCGGGATCGCACTGTACAACGACCACGACATGTCGCCGTCCGGCCGGCTCACGCCGATGATCGTAGGCGGCTGAGGCTGCCCGGTCTCCAGGCACCGGGTAATGGGGTACTCCTCCGCCTTGCAGGGTGTTCCGTCCTCCCAGACGGTAAACGGCTCAAAGTCGGACACAAAGCGCTGGGTAATTTCATCGTACGACAGCCCGAGGATTCGTTGCGCTTCCACATTGGTTTCGACAATGGCGCCCTTGGTATCCACCTCCACAATGCCGCCGGGCATGCAATCGAGGATGCGCCGCGTGAGCTGTGCGCTGACGCGCAGCGCATGATCGGCTCGCTTGCGCTCCGTGATGTCCTGCGCCACCGCGCACACGTAGCGAACCGACCCGTCCGGGTCGGCAACCGGAAAATAACTGGCCAGCCAGTGCCGCGCAGCCTCCGGGGCAACGCCCGCCCGACCAAACACTTCCCGGTTGAGTATCGGTATGCCCTTTTCGAAAACCTCTTCGAAAATCGGCTCCGCATACCCGGCCAGCTCGGGAACGACGTCGCGCAAGGTCTTCCCAAGGTGGTCTTTCACCGGCCGACCGTTGTAGCGCGCCAGCGAATCGTTTACGAGGACATAACGCAGCCGACGGTCAAACACCGCCAGGCCGACCGGTGCGTGTTGAAAAACCTTGACCAGGTACGCCGGGTCCGGTGTCAGCGACCCGGAAGCCTCATCCGCGGAGTTGCCGACTCGAGGACGCGCCGCCAGGTCCTTCTCAAGGTGCGCCACTCGCTCCCGTAACCGCTCGACTTCCTTGACCAAGTCGGCGGGAGCCTGGTTGGACCCGGCGGCGCCGCTCTTTTTGTGTGCGTGCGACAAGCTCTGGTTCCTGGTGGTTGAGGTTGAAGCAGCCGATGGCACCACGATCCATGGGTGGTGGGGGCCGCTCATCCCCAGTTCCGAACCCGGTCACTCTCGACGATGGCTGCTGTACTGTACCGCTGGAACTTGACGCAGACAACGATTCGTGCCCGTCTATGGCATTCCACCCGCGCGCCCCCGGTACAGGCGCCAGCCCCCGCAGCGGTCCACCACCATTGCAGCATGTTCGCCGGCTAAGGTACGTCGGCCGGCGCCGGGAGCGGGCCGTACACCACAAAGAGTAGCACGTATACGAGAATACCCGTGACTGACACATACACCCAGATGGGAAATGTCCAGCGCGCCCACCGCCGATGGCGCTCATATCGGCCCCGCAGGCCGAGATAGAGCGTCCGCGTAGCCAGAAAGGGCACCGTCGCCGCCAACGCGATATGCGTGAACAGGATGAGAAAATAAACCGGCCGAATCCACCCCTGACCGCCGAATCTCTTCTCCTGCCCCAGAAAAAAATAGGTCAGATAGGAAACGAGAAAAAGCACCGAAACCGAGAACGCCGCGATCATGCAGTTGCGGTGGGCGATCACGCGCCGCTGCCGGATCAGGCGATAACCGATAAGCAGCATCCCCAGGCTGATGGCGTTGAGCGTGGCATTAAGCGTGGGAAGGTGCGCCAGTTCGATCATGGCGCCGCCGGTTCCGCCAGCAGCCGGTAAACGTCTCGCACCACACGTGCTTTGACATCAGGGTCCAGCCCGTCATGGAACGCGCGAATCCGCGCCCGACGATCCAGCACCGCAAAGTAGTTGCTGTGGATCATCGGGTTGTCCCCCGACGCGGGAACCACCGACTGCAGAAACCCCGTTTCCACGAGGTGGCGCATCGCGTCCACGTCGCGATTCGTCAAGAACCACCAGTTGGCGTCCGCATGAAAGCGCCGTGCATAATCCGCAAGGACGGCCGGCGTGTCACTGATCGGATCCAGCGAGAACGAGACCAGAACCACCTCCGACGCCTGATCCGCCAATGCCATCTGAACGCTCCGCAGACGCGCGCTGAGCATCGGACAGGGGCCCGGACACTGCGCATAGATGAAGTTCGCCACCCATACCTTGCCGCGCAGGTCCGCCAGGGAAACGGTGCGCCCGTCGCGCTCCGTCAGCGAAAAATCCGGCACCGCAATCGGGTGGTTCCACGCCGGGTGCAGTGGCTCGTTCGCGAATCGGTCCCCTCCGGAATACCAGGCAGCCCCGAATACCGCCCCCGTCAGACCAATCGCCGCAATCCACCAGAAAAACTGCCGCTTCCGCGGCCGCTTCTGAATAATCGGACTGGCAGACGATGCACCATCCGCCGACTCGTTGACTGGAAGGGTGTGAATCAACTTCGCGACTCCACAATACGAACGCAACACGCCACCAGTACCACCGTTGTGAGCATGGTAACACCAAACGCCAGCGCCGGCGACGGCAGGGCAGGGTCGGCCAGGGCGCCGAAGTACAGCGCATGACGCAGCGCCGCCACACCGTACGTCAGTGGGTTAATGCTCATCAGCAGGGCAATCCACGCCGACGCACCGCCGGCCGGAAACAACGCCCCCGACAGCAACCACAGCGGCATCAGGAGCAGGTTCATCACCGCGTGGAATCCCTGCGTACTGTTCAGCGGCCACGCGACCAGAAACCCCAGGGCGCTGAGCATCAGGGAAAGCAGCACAAGCGTAACCGCGGTAACCAGCGCCGCCGGCAGGGTAAGAGATATTCCGGTCAACGGCGCCAGCAACAAGAACAAAAGACTTTGAAAAATTGCCAGCGTGGCGCTGCCCAGTATTTTGCCCAGCACGATGGCCAGCCGCGAAACCGGCGCTGCCAGAACGGCCTGAAGAAACCCCTCCCGGCGATCCTCGATAACTGAGATATTGGCGAAAATCGCGGTAAACAGAACGATCATCACCAGCGTGCCGGGATAGACGTACTCGAGATAATCCGCCGCGGACCCGCCGTCTGCGGGCAGGAACGACCGCCGCAACCCGGACCCGATCACCAGCCAGAACACCAACGGCGTGCCCAGCGCGCCGACGATCCGACTTTGCTGCCGCAGAAAGCGAACCACCTCGCGCCGCCAAAGCGATGCCACCGCCAGCCAGAGCGACGCCGACGGTGGGGGGGAGATTGCCCCAGTGGACCTGTCCGGCTCAAGTGCCCGCATCGCTGCCTTCCGCCTCCAGGCGCCGGCCCGTCAGGTGAACAAACAGATCGTCAAGGGTTGGCTTATTCACGCTGACGCTGTCAATTTCCCCGGAAAATGCCTCCACCAATCGGGGGACCAGCTCGTGCCCTTTCTCGTGCTCAACGCGAATCGCGCCGTTGACCACCCCGGCCTGGAGCGAAAACTGTTCCATCATACGTGCGCACAGAGCCGCGGGGTCTGCGGCGACAATGGTGAGCACATCACCCCCGATTTGCCCCTTCAGTGTCGCCGGCTTGTCATAGGCCACCAACGTCCCCTCGTGAAGCACGGCCACACGGTCACACCCGTCGGCTTCTTCCATGACGTGCGTGGTAAGCAACGTGGTGACTCCCTGAGTCTGCTTGAGCTGCACCAGCGAATCCAACAGCGCCCGCCGCGCGCCCGGGTCGAGACCGGTGCTTGGTTCATCGAGCAACAGCACTCGAGGTCGATGAAGCATGGCCTTGGCCAGTTCCACCCTTCGCTGCAACCCGCCCGACAGCCGCTCGACCCGCTCGCCCATGCGCGCCGCCAACCCGAACGCCGTCAGTAACTCGATGGAACGCGCGCGCAGCGGCGCCCCGCGCAGACCGTACAGATGACCCTGGTGCATCAGGTTTTCACCCACCGTCAGCTTGCTGTCCAGGCTGGGGTGTTGAAACACAATGCCCAGCACCCGGCGCACTTGATGTCGATCGCGCAGCACGTCGGCGCCCGCAATCCGCGCCGTGCCCCCGCTGGGCGTAAGCAGCGATGACAGAATGCGAAACAGCGTGCTCTTGCCCCCGCCGTTCGGTCCCAGCACCGCCACCAATTCGCCGGCGCCCACCGTGAAAGAAACATCGCGCAACGCAACGCGCTGCTCGTACCGATGGGAAAGGGAAATCACCTCGATGCCGTTCACGGTGCCGGGGGCTCCATCGCTCGCGGTCCGGCCGCGGTGGGGAATGAGGCGCCGCGCGCTTGCCGGACGCAGCGGCTCGTGGCACCCAGCCCCGCCATCTTGCCGTCGCCACGCCGCAGGTCAATCAAACGCCGCGTGCTTTGTCGAGCGCCAGCAACGCACACAAGGCGGGCAGATAAATGATCGAGGCAAGCAGATGAAACCGCGCGACGTCAGTCGTACGCCGAACCACAAAAAGGACGCCGCACGCCAGAAACGCCACGCCCAGGGCAAAAGCCCCCACCCCGTACGTCGGCCCCGCAAATCCTCGATACACCGGCAGCAGGCTGGCCACCAGCAGCGCTAGCGAGTGCGTCATCGTGTGTAGATTGGTCCGCGTGCCGTCACGATCGACCACCGGAAGCATCGGAAAACCGCCGCGCCGATAATCATCGCGATACAGCCACGCAATCGCCACGAAGTGCGGCAATTGCCAGAAAAATACAATGACGAACAGTAGCCACGCCTCCACCGACAACGTCCCACTCGCCGCTGCCCACCCGATTACCGGCGGCAACGCACCGGGCACCGCCCCCACAAACACGCAAAGCGTCGACCGGCGCTTCAGCGGCGTATAAAGAAACACGTAGCTTGCGAAAGTCGCAGCCGCCAACAGTGCCGCCGGCACGTTTGCAAACATCCCCAGCACCAGGCAACCCGCCGCGGCCGATGCTACGCCGAACGTCAACACTTCCTGCGACGAAAGCCGGCCCGACGGTATCGGCCGCCCGGCCGTGCGCTGCATCCGCAGGTCAAAATCGGCCTCCAGCCATTGATTGAGCGCGTTGGCTCCCGCGGCGACCAGCGCGGTCCCCAAGAGCGTGTAGCACAACAACAGTGCCCACTCCCCACGCACAGCGCCCGCCGGAAGCCCCATGTAGAAGCCCGCGGCGCAGGCAATCAGCACCAGCAACGCGATGCGCGGCTTGGCAAGCTCGAGCAGGGCACCCGCGCGGGCCACGCCCACCACGCGGACAGACGCCACCATGTTTGCGGTCGTATTCATGAGACCGACACCGCGCCCACCGCCACCGCCGAATACCCCTTTTCGGCCGGCTCCAGAAGCTGATAACACGTCAGGCAAAGCAACGCCGCACAACTCACCAGCAACGCACCCACCACAACGTGTGCCGACGGAACGCTCCACCGCACCCATTCGGCCCACGGGCCCCCGATCATCACCACCAGAAAGGTCAACCCACCCAGCAATAACTGGGCCACAAACAGGCCCGCCAGCGCTCGACCCAGGAACCCCGGCAGGGTCCGAACAGAATGCTGCCCGATGACCCACATCGCCAGCCAGCCCACCAACAGCGTGAGAACCACGGCAATCAGAATATGCAGCGCCGCCGCGGCGTTCGATGGAAAATGCCGCACCAAGGCGCCCGTGGCCAGTTGCAGGAACATTCCCCCGGCCACCACCGCGCTCAACCGCCGTAAGGCCATTCCCGCCCGCACCCGAAAGCGATCCACCCCCAGTGCCCAGCGTCGCGATGTGACCAGCGCCGTCGCCACCGCCAGGCAAAAACAGAACTGTCCCCAGATGCCGTGCACCATCGCCAGCGGTCGAGAAACTTCACTCACCCGAAGTATGCCCAGGATGCCCTGCAATACGATGGCGGCAAGTGTGCCCACCCCCAGCCAACGCACCACGGGACCGCGCCGCCAGGAAACCACCGCGAGGGCTATGGCGATCATGCCCACCGCCCGGCCGATCAACCGGTGCCCGTGCTCCCACCGCGTATGATCCTGTTGCCACCAGTTCGGCGGGTTCCAGAAGTAGCCGTCGGAGAAGAATCCATCCGGGTACGCCATGCCCGCGTCTTTGCTCGTCACCCCGGCGCCGACCACGATCAGCGGCACCACGGCCAACGCAGTAACGACGGCCAGAAGGTGAACGCCGCGGTGGAAGGGGGGAGAGCCACGGGATGAGTCGCTTGCAGTCATGAGCCTATCGAGAGGATTACTCCGTGGAGATATCCGATGGCGTCAGACCCGCCAGCCGCCGACTCCGATGAATCCAGAAAGCGATCGTGCCGGCCACGCCCAGCAGCACGAACCCAATGATGCCCACCAGCACCATCACTCCCATCACCACGCCGCGCGACATGGGCGAATCGGGATCACCGAAGCACACGGAACAGGCCGCCGCCGGACGCGCCGCAACCATCCAGCCTGCAACCGCAGCCGCGAGGAACAAAATAGCACGCAACGTGCGATTCATAGGTAGCTCAAGTGCTGTAGCTTGCGCAGAAACCACCGTCCGTAGACGATCAGACCCACCGCGCCGACCAGACATCCCAGGCCGATCAACAGGGTCGATACGCCCGCGCTACCCAGGCGGTATTCCCGGATCGACCAGAAGCCCACGCCCAGCGACAACATGGTCGACACAATCACAAAGATGAGATGAAACGCTTTAAGCGACACTTCGCCCCCTAACGCCCGCCGAGGCTAGTCCCAGGTGCCCATTCGCGCTGTCGGCGGCAGGTCGTGCGTGGTCAGCGCCGGCAGCAGCATGAGCACCACGAAGAACACCGCGCACAGCGCCAGCACGAACCAGATATTGCCCGCACGCTCCCACTTCAGGTGCATGAAGATCGCCGCCACCAGCGAAGCCTTCACCACCGCGATGGCCATGGCGATGGCGATGTGCATCGGCTGCGATACCTGAATCTGTGCCGCCGCCACCGTGAGCACCGTAAACACCGCCAGCGCAATGAACACGCCGATGTACGCCTTCACGTGTTTGCTGACGTCGGAATGCGCGCCGCCCATGGCGAACTCCTACATGAGGTAAAGTACCGGGAACAGGAAAATCCACACCAGATCGACAAAGTGCCAGTACAGCCCGGTGCACTCGATCCGGTTGGTGAAATACTCCGGGTCCTTCTTCCACAGCCGGCTGCCCGGACCGATGAAATACCCGATCACCACCATCCCGCCGATGATGTGCAAAGCGTGCAGCCCGGTCAGCGTGTAATACAACCCGAAAAAGTTGTTCGTCGACGGCAGATAGCCCGACTGAAACTTGGGAATGTATTCAAAAACCAGCTTGACCACGATGAACGTCAACGCCAACAGCCACGTTACCACCAGGTACGTCCGCCCCTTGGAGAGGTTGTTCATCTTCAGCGAAGCCCACGCCATGACCATCGTCACGCTCGAGATGATCAGTACCAGCGTGTTGAGCCCGCCGATCTTCCAACTCAGGTGCGTCTGTTCATGGGACGGCCACGCCGCCGGACCCGTCTCCGGCGCGCCCACCCGCAGCAGCACGTAGCTGGAAAACAGCGCCCCGAAGAGCATCACTTCGGACGCCAGAAACAGCCACGTCCCGAACTTGCCGCTGTACAATCCGGTGACCGGATGCGGCTTGACGGTATACGGAAGAACTTCGGCAGACACGTCTGGCAATCTCCTTGATGGCGCTAGGCCAGCGCGGCCTGATGCTGTGGCGAATAATCCGTCGTGGCGCCCGGTGCGCTGTACTCATAAGGGCCGCGATAAACCACCGGCGGCGTGGCAAAATTGCCGTGCGGCGGCGGAGACGGCGCCGCCCACTCCAGCGTCGTCGATTCCCACGGATTCTCCGAAACTTTCTTGCCGCCCCGAATGCTCATGAAAAAGTTGATGATAAACGGAATTTGCGCCAGCCCCAGCATCCACGCTCCCCACGACGACATCCGAGTCAGCCCCTGAACCGCGTCGCCGTGCGCGTAAAAGGTCTGGTCATAGAGCCGTCGCGACACGCCCGCCAATCCCTGCCAGAACATCGGCGCGAAGACCGCGTTGATGAAAATGAACGAAGTCCAGAAATGCACCTTGCCCAGCATCTCGTTCATCTTGCGGCCCGTCACCTTCGGGAACCAGTAATAGATCCCGGCGAACACCGCGAAAATCGTCCCCGGCGCCACCACGTAGTGGAAGTGCCCGATCACGTAGTAGGTATCGTGCAGTTGAATGTCCGACGCCGGCAACCCCAGGGGGAGCCCCGTCAGCCCGCCGATCGCGAACATCGGCAGAAACGCCAGCGCAAACAGCATCGGCACGTTGAAACGGATCGCGCTCTGGTACAGGCTGATCACCAGCGCCGTCAGAATCACCACCGACGGAATCGAAATGATCATCGTCGTCGCCGCGAAGAACGCGCTGATGCTAGTGCCCATGCCCGTAATGAACATGTGGTGCGCCCACACGATAAAGGACATGAAGCCCAGAAAAATCGTCGAATACACCATCGCCCGGTAGCCCCACAACGGCTTGCGCGTGTTGTTGGCGATCACCTCCGCCACGATCCCCAGCGCCGGCAGAATCAGCACGTACACCTCCGGGTGCGCCAGGAACCAGAACAGATGCTGCCACAACAGCGGACTGCCGCCGCCGGTAATCTCCCGCCCCTGAATCATCTCCCGGCCGCTGACCACCAGCCCCTCGGGCAGAAAGAAACTCGTGCCCGCCACCCGGTCCAGCAGTTGCAATACTCCCGCCGCCTCCAGCGGCGGAAAGGCCAGCAGCAGCAGAAACGCCGTCACCAGCTGCGCCCACACGAAGAACGGCAGGCGGAACATCGTCAATCCCTTCGCCCGCAACTGCACGATGGTCACAATGAAGTTGACCGACCCCAGCAGCGACGAAGTAATCAGAAAGATCATCCCCACCAGCCACCACGTCTGCCCGGCCGTCGCCGTCACTGAAAGGGGCGCATAGGACGTCCAGCCCGAATTGGCGGCACCGCCCGGCACGAAGAAACTCGCAAGCATGATCAGCCCGCCCGGAAAGTAGATCCAGTAGCTCAGCATGTTGAGCTTCGGGAACGCCATGTCCGGCGCGCCGATCTGCAGCGGCATCACGTAATTGCCGAACCCGCCCACGATCAACGGCACGATCCCCAGAAAGACCATGATCGTCCCGTGCATCGCTCCCAGGCTGTTGTAGAACTCCGGCAGCATCACCCCGCCGGGCATCATTCGCTCGCTCAGCAGGCCCCCGATCAGCGGCAACGGCTGCCCCGGATAGGCCAGTTGCCAGCGCATCATCATCACCAGGCAGAAGCCAAAAAACAGAAAGCACAGCGAAGTGATGGCGTACTGCACCCCGATGACCTTATGGTCCACCGAAAACACGTACTGCCGCCAGAAGCCCGCCGCATGGTGCCCATGCGCGGCGTGATGTTCGTCGTGATGCGTACTCATATTCGGTAGTTCCTAGAGATCATCCTCGTCAAAGACTTCCGGCGGCTTGCCCTTCTCCTCGAGCCATGCCTGAAACTGCGCCTCCGGCTCGATCACCAACAGGGCACGCATCGAATAGTGGTTGTTCCCGCAAAGCTGCGCACAGGCGATCTCAAACGTTCCCGTCTTCTTCGCCGTAAACCAGACCGGGATGGACATGCCCGGAATGGTGTCCTGCTTCACGCGCATCACCGGGATGAAAAAGCTGTGAATCACGTCCTTGGCGGTCAGGTCCACAATCACCGGCCGGTCGACGGGGATGTGCATCTCGCCCGCCACGATGTCATCCGCGGCGTTCGGATCCGACCGATCAAGCCCCACCGGGTTCAGCGCCGCATCCACCAGGTTCGCCGCCCGCCGCCCGAACTTTCCGTCCGGTCCGGGATAGTGGAACTGCCACGCAAACTGCTCGCCCATCACCTTGATGTGCACCGGGTTCTGCTCCGCCGTCGGCGGCTCGTTCTTCACCGCCGCCCAGATGGGCATCGACAGTCCCAGCAGCAGCACCGCCTCAAACGCCGCCACGCCGATCTCCGCCCACTTCGACACTTTGGCCTTGACCGGCTCATACGTGGCGCGGTGACCCGGACGATGTCGAAACCGGACCAGGCAGTACACGAAAAACGCACCCCAGCCCACGAACAAAGCGCCCATGAACCAGTGCATGATGTGGATCAGTTGGTCGATCTTGTGCCCGTCTTGCGAAACATCGGTCGGCAAAAAAGGGCCGTATTCGCCGTCAATCGTCACCCCCGGGGTAGGGGGGGGCGCCGCCGCCTCCGATGCCCAGGCCGGCGCGCCGGTAACCGCACAAACGGCCAGGGCCGCCACTAGACAGAAATACACCGTGCCCGTTGGCTTCATGCACGACCTCCGCGGGAGGGTGACCTGGTGCGACAGATTGACTACCCGGAATTCCGGCCCGGCGTCACGATCCGCGCTGATGACGCTCGCGGCACGATCCGCCCGGTTCTGGGCGGACGGGTCGTGCCACAGAGAATAAACTCTCGACCGATCTACTTCTTAGGCTCGTAGGTAAAATCGACTTCCTTGGGTTCGCCGGGGCTCACCTCGACCGTCATCGTTTGCGTGCCGAACTCCTCGTGCCACGCCTCGATGACATACTTGCCGGGGGGCATGCCCTTCAGTTCAAACGTTCCCTCGTCGCCGGTGACGTCATAGAACGGGTGTTTGAACACCGCGATGTACGCCCCCATCCACGGGTGCACGTCGCACTTCACCTTGAACGCCTCTTCCGCGACCAGCTTGAGTTCCTTGCCCACTTCTGTGTCCTTCTTGGGCTGGGTGAAGTTGAACCCCTGGTTGATTTTCGGCTGAAAGTGAATGTTGTGGTTGGTGTCGTCGCCGTTGAGCACCCGCAGCGTCTGGCCTTCCATAACGCCCAGCACGTGCGGCTCATACTCGCAGCCGACCTGCGTGAGGACGCGATCTTCCTTGGGAACCGGGAACACCCGGTCGCCCAGACCCTCCTTCACGCTCACCAGCACGTTGCGCAGGGTGGGCGGATCGGTCTTCCTGTTGATGATCACGTTCCAGCTTCCGATCTTCGCCTTCGACTTGGCGCAGTTCGGATCCTTGCTGGTGTCCAGCACGGAACGCTTGTAATCATCCGCGTTGCCCTTGAACACCACCTTGCCTTTGACGACCGTCATCTCCGCGAGCGCCAGGGCCGGCGCCACAAAGAGCATGCCGATTGCCAGACACGCCAGTGTCAGTTTGCGATTCATGGGAGCTCTCCTCACAAGTCCGTTGCACTTTCCGACCGCTTCTTGTAACGAATGACCCGCCGTTTCGCAAGCGCCCGCCGCGAAACGCCCTATGCGGCCATACACCCTTATATTAGTCCTCAAACTCCTCAGCACCATCTTCGTCGAAATCCTCCGCCGCGGCCGGGGCCAGCAGCTTGGGCAGCGGCACACGCGCGTTGCGGTGGCCCGCGTCATACAGGAAGTCGACCAGCAGCTCGATATGGTCCCGTCCCGTGCCCGGATACTGCTCATCTCCCGCAAAGGGGCTCTCCCCGCCCGAAAAGTTCTGCGGCATCTTGGTGCCCGGTTGAATCAATTGCGGCTCCAGCATCCAGTCGATCACCCAGCCGCGCCGCAAACGCTGATACGTCAGCCCGAGATTGGGCGCACTGGCCGCCTGCAGCAGGATGCGCTCCGTCTCGCCCTGCGCGTTGGCCCCCTCGATGTACGCCTTCGTCTCGATATCGCCGCTGTCGTAGTAGATGTTCTCCGCGCCCACCAACCGGTGTCCGTCGATCTCCGCGCCCACCGGATAGGGAACCCCGTTGAGAACCGCAATCGCCTCCTCCCCGGAGCCGCGAACCGCGTCCAGCCGATACACCTGCACAAACTCGTCGGTGTTCTTCGCCGGCCCCGGCAGCATCGGACCGAGAACGTGACATTTCAGGCAGCCCATGTCATTGAGAAACCGCCCGCCCCGTTGATAGCGCTCGTCCGGCATGCCCGGCTTGGGCGGCTCCACAAAGGGATAGGCCACGTCGTACAGTTCCCGCAGGAACTCGGCGCGCTCCACCAGTCGCGCATGCGCCTCCCGGAATCGATTCTGCGGAGTGCGCAGCGGGTCAAGCTCGATCTGCCGCATGACCTTGCGCTCCACCGCCCAACGCCGCAGCGCCGCTACGCTCGGCTCGAGCGAATCCGCCTCGAACCAGTCGCTGTCCTTCACCGCTGCCGCGCCGTCCCCACTCTCACCCGTAGCCGTTAGTCCCAGATGCTCGCGCAAGGGGTCCAGATACTGCTTGAGTTCTTTGGCGTCCTGCTGGCTGAGCGCCGCAAAATACTCCACCAGGGTCGTCGCCTGCTCGCCCGTCAGTTGGAAACTCGGCATCCTCACCACCAGCCACGGCCGAAGCGTTTCCACGTGCTGCAGAAACCGGTGAAACCACGGATGCTGCACCTTGGCGCCCTCGCCCCACAGCAGCGGCGGTGCGTTCGTTTCATCGAAAATCTCCCGCCCGGACGCCTTCCGCCGGAAATACTGCTGAATGGTCGGTACGTTGTTCTCGATCTGGTGACAGCCCACGCAGTTCAGCTCGCGCGTCAGATGCCGCCCCGCGGCGATCGCGCCTTTCGGCCCCCGATAATCCACCTTCAGCACATCATGCACGCGCGGCGAAACCCGGGAGAGAAGATACGTGGTCAGCGCTTCGGCCTCCTTCTCCGTGAAATAGAAGTTTGGCATCTTCAGCTTGTCATACGGACGCTTGATCTTCTCCCGGTCCCAGATCCGCGGATTCAGCATCTTGTGCTTGGCAAACGCCGCATGGGTATGGGTAATCTGCTCCTCCGGGTTCGTGCCGGGCGACCAATAATTCAGTTCGTCGGCATCGAGCGGATAGAGATGACCGAATTCCTTTTCTTTCTCGTGCCGCATGTGGTGAAACGCGTGATCGTAGAACGCAAAATCAAGCTGCGTGATCGGTTTCTGCCCCCAGGTGGTCAGATTGGTTCCCGGCGGCGTGGCCTCCTCGAACCCGGGAATCGTATGGCACGCATAACACCCGTAATGGCTGATCATCTTGTTGCCCAGGAACGCCAGCTTCTTGTCCTCCAGGCTCATGCTCGACACGATGTCGTACGCACGCTGCTTCTCCGCCGCCGACGCATTGGGCGACGGCGCGATCAGCATGCGCAGCATCTCCGACAGGTCGCCTCCCTCGTCTGCCATGATCGCCCGGCTCCGGCGCTCCGAACGCTGCGCCGCCAGCAGGTCGAACATCAGCGAGTCGGCCATCGCCCGCCGCTCGTCGTTCAGCGCAAACGACTCCTGCGCGAACGCATCGTGCCTGAGCGTCGCCAGGTAGGCGGCAATGTCGGCGGCCTCCGCGGGCGATAGCCGCAGGTTCGGCATCTTCGTCTCCGGTGAAAACTGCGCCGGATCGGAAACCCACGCGTACAGCCACTCGAACGTTGCCTTGGATCCGATCCCCGACAGCTCCGGCCCCACCCGGCTGAAGATCGGGGGCTGGTAGCCGCGTTCCGGGTCGAAACGGTGCTCATCGGGCTCGAAGAATGACTCATTCTCCGCCGGAAAATGCTGCAGCGCATA
>CAZMVD010000018.1:0-31944 GCA_964569425.1 uncultured Phycisphaeraceae bacterium | reverse complement strand
TAGCGAGAGCGCGCCGTTTCCTCGTCAATGCACTCACGGTGAACGATGTCCCGCGTGATCCACTCCTCGCCGAACTCCGCGAGATTGGCGTGACAGCCCAGGCAGCCGACCTCTCGGAACAGTAGGCGCCCGCGTTCCACGTCGCCCGCCACCTCCGCCGGCTTTTCGATCGGCGCCCAGTCCTTCGACACCGCAAACAGATACCGCCGAATGGCCGCTACTTCTGTCTCCGTACGCATTTCGGGCGTCGGATCAAACTGGTTCGCGCTGTCCGGCAGCATGTTCTCCTGTTTGAAGAAATGCGGCATCAATGTCGACGGGCGGAACTTCTGCGGAAAATAGGCCCAAGACTCCACAAACTCCGGCTTGAGCTTCGCCGCAATGTGCGACAGATCCGGTCCCACGCGCCGCGCGTCCGGAATATCATCCATCGCGTGGCAGTTCACGCACCCGGTTTGCGTAAAAAGATGACGGCCCAGGTTGATCTTCGTCCCCTGCGACTCTCCCCGAAACCGATGGATATCCGCCACCTCGGTGTGGCACTTGGCACAGCCCGCTTCCGTATACTGCGGAAGCAGCATCGGCCGGTCCCAGTAATGCTGCACCGTTTCAAACGTGCAGTTCGGAACGCCCAGTCGGCGAATGTAATACTTCTCTTCCCATTCCTTCTGAATCGCGTGCGTCGGCGGCGAATGCGACGCGAACACAAAATCCGTCTCCTGCGGATTACCCTCGTGGCACACCGTACACCCCACCTTGGCCATCGGGTGCGGAGAGTCCGTGGTCACATAAAGGTCCAGGTCGGGGTGCGCCAGCAGCGGCTGGGCCAGCGATATGGTCTTGCGCCCGCTGAGTTTCAGGTAACGGTTCACCTGCGCCAGCAGCGCCGCAAAATACTCATCCTGCTGCTTGCGGCTGAGCTCATTCCAGTGCTCGGTGACCTTGCCCGCCGGCAAAGGCGTCTGTCCGCCCGCCACCAACGGTGGGGGGGGCGGCTCTTCGCCCGTCTCGCCCATGCGCTGCAACGCCTCGTAAATGCCCGGCAACGACCGCTCCAGCTTCTGCGCCAGCCGATCACGCGAAAACTCCGGGTCCGCGATGGACACATGGCAGGTGGTGCATCGGTCCGTGGTATACGTTTCCAGGTAATTGAGTTGCTGCCGCACCTCGGGCAGCACAAGCTGATTGACCTGGTACCGTCCCGGCGTGTTCTTCGGCGCCGTAAAATCCAGCAGCGGCGCATTGATGATCCAGCTCACCACCGGCAAGCCGCCCAGCAGCCCCTGGTCGGTCAGCACCCCGCGGAACTGCTGGTCCTTCTGCAACGCGGCGGCGGCCAGTTCCTCCAGGTCGCGCACCGCCTTCTCCGCGGTGCGCATCGGCGCCTCGATCTCCTTGATCTGCCCCTCGAGCTGACGCTTGAGGTCCTCCCAATGTTCCTTTTCTTTGCGCAGCCGGTCGACGTTTTCCTCTTCCGCGCGGTATTGCGCGTGCGCCGCCTCCGTGCGCGGGTGTTTCTCGCCGTACTGGCCCAGCGCCTTTTCATACGAATCCCGCGTCACGTCCAGCACCTGGCTGGCCGAACTCCAGGGCGCGTTGGATCGCTTGAAATGAAAGTCGGCCTCCGCCAGCTCCTTCCGCAGCGCCGCCAGTTTCGCTCCCGCCGTGGTTTCAAGGTATTGTTGCGCGTCGGCCAGCCGCGCCTGCGACTCTTCCAGCGCCACGCGCTTCTCTTCGCGGATCGCGTCGAGATACTCCAGGTGCGCCAGCGCCGCTTTGCCCGTAAAGTAACCGGCCTGATGTTGCCGCCACGGTCGATCGTAATCCACCGCGATGAACCACAGAATCGACACGGTCATCAGCACGCTGCTGACCGCAAACCACAGGTTGATCTTCTCCGGCTGGTATAGCCGATCTTCGGAAACTGGCATGAGACTAGGTTTCCAACTTCAACTCGGGGGCCGACGCGGACCGCCGCGCCGCGGTATCCGGCCGTCCCCGTCCTATACGTTCAGGAACCACTCTGTAATACCTACGATGTAATGCAGATTCAGCGTCCAGCGCAGAACCATCTTGATCGGCATCAACAGCATCACCAGCAGCAGCATGCTCATGACGCTGTAACGAATGAAGCCGATCTCGCGGAAGATCTTCCGGAAAAACAATGCCTTGAGCACCAGCGGCCCGAACACGAAATACGCACCCAACAGCAGGATGCCCGGCAACTCCCGCACCAGAAAATGCTCCGGCAGCGGGCGGCCCAGCAGGTCGATCCAGATCAGATCATGGAACTCCGTATTGACCAGCGCCGCAGGCCGGTGCAAATCCCAATATTCGTACGGCCCGAAGAAGTTCCAGTTGGGGCCGCGCAAGAACGTGCCGAAAATAATCAGAACCACCCACAGAATCACAAAACCGACCAGAAACGTCGAAATCGCAAACGGCCGCTCTTTGAACGTGTAATACCCGTTGCCCCGCGGGTTCTTGTCCATGTACGGAATGGCGATCAACCCGACGATGATCAGCCCCGGCAGCACCACCCCCGCCAGCCACGGGTCAAAATAAACCAGCATCTCCTGCAAGCCCAGGAAGTACCACGGCGCCTTCGCCGGATTGGGGGCGATGTTCGGGTCCGCCGGCTGCTCCAGCGGCGCCGCCAGCACGATCGCCCACACCGTCAGAATCGCCGTGCACAGCACCAGCGCAATCAGTTCGCTGTACACCAGGTCCGGCCACACCAGCACCTTGTCGTCCGAGCCCGACTCGATCAGCGGTTTGCCTTCCTCCAGCGCCGCGTCATTCAGCGCCGCCTGCCGGAACGACAGCCACAGCACGAACGATACCGTGACCATCATGATCACGATCGGAACATTGTCCGCCTTGGCGATGATCTTCAGGAAATTCGGATCGAAACAACTTGCCACAAAGGCGATCGCGGCCACCGCCGCCAGCGGGCCGGCCACCGCCGGCTTGGTCAACGTTCGGTACCAGATGAGAAACACGGCCAATCCGACCACCGAAATCACCAGAAACGGCGCCGGTTGGCAGATCGTGTTGATGGCATGTTTGATGCCATCGAACGGAGAGGATGCGGCTAACGCCTGGAGCATGCTTCACTTCCAGCGCGGCACGGTCGCGACGTGCCGGCAGTTCACTCGACGGACTCGCCCTACAGCGGACCGCTGATGCCGCCGTCCTTGCGGATGCGCCAGAAATGCACCGCCAGCAGCACCGTCACCACCACCGGGATAAACACACAATGAAGTACGTAAAAGCGCAGCAGCGCATTGGGCCCCACGTACGTGCCTGCCAGCAGCCCGAATCGCGCGTCATCCCCGGCGTGGACCAGCGGCACGCCGCCGATCTGAATGAACGACGTCAGCGGACCCTCCATCCCCGCGATCGGCGTCGCACGGGCCATGTTGGACCCCACCGTGATCGCCCACATCGCCAACTGGTCCCAGGGGAGCAGATAGCCCGTGAACGAAAGCAGCAGCGTAAGCACCAGCAGGATCACGCCCACGCTCCAGTTGAATTCCCGCGGCGGCTTGTAACTGCCCGTTAGGAACACCCGCAGCATGTGCAGCCAGATCGCGATGATCATCGCGTGCGCACCCCAACGATGCAGCTCGCGCAGCAATCCCAGCGTGACGTGCGCCCGCAAACCCTGAATGTCGAAATAAGCGTACTCAACCGTCGGACGGTAATAGAACATCAACAACACGCCCGTCACGATTTCCACCAGGAACAGGAAAAACGTCAGCCCGCCCATGCACCACGTGAAGGAAAGGCGGATGCCGCTCTTGCGAATCGCCACCGGGTGCAGGTGCAGAAACACGTTGCTCAGCACCGCCATCGCCCGCGTCCGGCGGTCACGCGGAACGCCGTGGCGGAAAATGCTCCCCCAGATCTGTCCTTCTCGAATCCAGTTTCCGATACGCGCCAACATAATCTGATTCGCCAGTCCCTCTTTGGCTGCGTTCACACCTCGCAGTTGGTGCGCCGCCGCCCGTACAACTCGTATCTCGAAAGGGTTATCGTGTCACCAGGACCTCGGCCTGCGACGCGCGGGCCCATCCACCGCGGCCCGTCAACTCGTACGTACAACCTCCCTGACTCCGCGTTCGTCCGGCCCGATTCGCCCTTCGTGGTTCACCGCGCCTGTTGGCCTGTCGAACTTCTCTCGCCTGGTTATACCGGAAGATAGCTCCCCGGCATGTCCCATTGGCCGAGTTCGTACTGATACTTCTTGCTCTTGTCCACCACCAGTATGCCGTCTTCCACCGTCAGGCGGAACCGCTCCAGCGGCCGCGGGGTCGGCCCCTCGAAGTTGATGCCGTTGGGCTTGTACCCGCTGCCGTGGCACGGACACTTGAACTTGCGATCATTCGGCAGCCACGTCGGAATGCAGCCCAGGTGCGTACAGATGATGTTCAATGCCGCAATCCGATCCTCTTCCCGGATCATCCAGATACCCTGCGGCTTGTAATCTTCATTGACGTCGCCCGGCGCCATTTCCACATATTGTTGCAACTTGCCGACCAGGACCCGCGGATCGGGCTCTTCCAGAACGTTGGGCATCATGAAACGGCCGAACGCCGGGCCGATCGATATCCCCAGCCCGCTGCCGAACGCCACCCAACCCACCGTCAGCGCTGCGCTGCCCGCAAACGCACGCCGCGACATCGCGGGATCCTGTCGCGCCTTTCGCGCCGCCTCGATCACTCGTGCCTGCCGCGCGTCCGGCGGAAGTTCACTCGGATCCTGCCGCTTCCAGTGTTCCGCCGTCTCCGACGAATCTCCCGCCCGCTTCAGTATGCTCGCATGACCGCCCCGCGCCGTTGCCGCCCGCAGCAAGGCCTGGATCGAGGGGTCCAGCCCTCCCGCGCTCGGCGGCGCCGGTGATGCGGCCGATGCCGCCACCGGCTCCGCAGCCTTCTTGGGTGCGGCTGTTTCCTTCTTGGGCGGCGCCTCCGGCTTCTTCGCCGCAGCCGTCGCGGGCTTCTTGGCAGGCGCAGCGTGCGCACCCTCGCCGGTCGCCGCCGACTTCTGCTCGGCCGCCGCGGGTGCCGCCTCCGATTCCTTGGTCGCCGCCGGCTCCGCGGCCGCTTCCGCGTCTGAAACTTCTTGCGCCACCGTCTCGAACTTGATCACGTCCACCGGGCATTCTTCGGCGGCGTCCTTGATATCCTGCGACAGCGGCTTGGTGAAATCGGGGCTGAGCGCCTCCGGGCGAATGACGCACGTATCGTCTGTCACGTGAAACACGGTGGGCGCGGCGTTCTCGCACGCATCACACACGATGCAGCCGGGTTCAATCCACACCTTGGTGACGACTTCTTTGGTGGCCATCGCCCGTTCCTGTTGCTCCGCTTCAGTTGTCTGATGAACCGCGTTTGCGGACGACATCCGCCGCATGACGCGCGACTGCCCGCGACTCGTCAGACTGTAGCCGATCTATCGAATCCCACAAGTCACGATCGTCCAGCTGCGCGGCGGCGTCGATCGCGGCGACCAGCAGTCCTTCCACTCGCTGCGGCGGCATCGCATAGCGTCTAACCACGCCCTTCTCGTCCACCACCTGATAGCGCTCGCCCGTCTCCCAGAATCGACGATCAAGCAAGTCCAGCAACGTCGTGCGGCCCGCGTCACTTCCCAGCCGCGCCAACGCCAGCGACGCCGACCATTCCACTTCGCCCGCGCCGCCGAGCCGCGCCTCGTTCAGGGCTGCGATCACCTCCGCGTTTCCCGGCGCCGCCAGAACCGAGAGCACCGTGCAGGCCGCAAGGCGTGTCTCATTGGCGTCGGTCGAACGCAGCACCCTCACAATCGACTTCGTCGTCGCGCGCGCCTCGGGAATGTCGTGCAGATTCCCCAGCGCCATCACCGCCACGCGTGTGTACGGTTCGCGTCCCTCCTCGACAACGCCGCGCAATACCTCCACCGCCGACGGATGACGCGTGTGCCCCAGGGCACGAATCAGATAGTCGAGCCGCGGTTTCATCGGGTGCACCGACGGCGCCTCCGACCGTTCCGCCGCGCGCGCGATCTCCGCCAGATCGGCCCGCACAATCGCCCCGGTTCGCTCCGCAATCTGGGCGAGCTGTTCCGGGGGAAGGGCGTCCTTCTCCAGCCGCTCGGCCAGCTCCAGCGCGGTTTGCCAATACTCCTTCCCGGGGGGCAGAAGCATGCCCATGCTGCGCTCGCCGGAGTGGGCTTCGATGCCCGTGAGGATGTCTTCAATACTTCGCGGCTTCGGCGAACCGGGTGCCCCGAAGAGCAACACCACCACCACCGCGCCGCCCACGATAAACCCGATGATCAGTAGCGGAACGCCAAAGAACTTGCCCAGCAGCGAAAGCGTCAGCGGCTCAATGTCCGGCTCGGCCCCGCCGCCGCCCTCGTGTTCGGTCCGCGGCGCGATTCCCATTCCCTGCCCGCCAACGTGATCACCCTCGTGCCGAGATTGGGATACCACTTTGACAGGGTCATCGTGCTTGTCCGTGCGGTGGGCCTCATCACCCGCGGGAGAACCTCCGCGACCCGTCAAAGGGTTCTCACCGCTTGATTCAGCTTGACGTGGAGGGTTCTCTTCCATCGCCATCTCTACGCCCGGCATTACGAACGATCGACCCCAACCCGTCCAACACTCGTCCGACCACCCCAGTGACCGTTTGTGAATATTTTCACAAATGGTCACAAAACGAAAACACTTGGGGCGGCGCGATGTCGGCGACTTCAATCCCCATACGGCCCATGTTCCTCTCCGGTCGCGCGGATTGTTCTATCTTTCACGAAGTAAGTCAAGTCCGTGGCGAACCAAATTCGATCCCTTGGCAGGACGTGGCGCGTTCGAACGGCGGGGCGCCCGCCGCATGATCAACGTTGCGGGAGCAAACCCATGCAACTGCCTCTAGTTACCGAGGACCGTTGTGGCTACTTGTCCTTTTTCGACATCTCGGATCGGACGCGGGCCTCGACTTGCAGAATGTTCGGCCCCGCCAGCTTCACCAGCGTCAGCAGATCCGACATGCTTGACACTTCTTCCACTTGTTCGTCCACAAACCACTTCAGGAAGCTCCGCGTCGCATAGTCCTTTTCGCTGTCCGCCAGCGTAACCAGATCGTTGATCTTCCGGGTAATGTCCCACTCGCTGTCCAGCGCCGCCTGCACAATCTGCTCCACGGACTTGAAGTCCGCCGGCGGCTTGGTCACGCCCTCGAGCTTCACCGTGCCGCCCACCTCGCGCAGGTAGTGCACGATGCGCATCGCATGGTCGAGTTCTTCTTCGTACTGCTCGATGAACCGCGCGCAGAGAATCTTCAGCCCCATCCGGTCAAACACGCACGCCATCGACAAGTACTTATGCGCCGCCCCGAACTCCGCGGTCACCTGGTCATTCAGCTTGGCGTTCATCGCCTCGGAAATCATCATCACTCTGGTTCTCCCTTGCCAGGATCCGGCCATCCGAAAAGCGGGCTGCGCTTTGTCGTCAGGTCGAAACGCTCCAATATCATGCCGACTCGCTCCGATACGCTTCTTCGATCCTAGCCCCGCCGCGTTGGCCCGCAAGTCCGGAACCGCCGGAATGGACATTCCGGTCCGGTGCCCGCGCCACGGTATGGGGCTGAAGTGAACGTCAATGGGGTCGGGGACCGTAAACGTGCCGTCCCGTCTACCGGCGAAGAACTTCCAATCCTACGATGGTGACGTCGTCCCGTGGATGCAGCGATCCCACTTCCTGATCGAGTAAATGTTCAATCCCCCGGAACATCTCCACCAGCGGTCGGTTCGCGAATGACTGAAACAACGCCGGATGACTTCCCGAAAGGGGCAACGGGCTTTCCGGCGTCGAAAACGCTAATTCCACTCCGTCGGTATACAACACCACCTTGTCGCCCGGCTGTAATTCAACCTCGTTGGTGGGAAATTGCTCACCCTGAAAAACGCCCAGCAACCCCCCGCCCGATTTCAGGTCCGTTACCGCGCCGTCTTCGGTCACCAGCAGCGGGTAAGGGTGACCTCCGCAGGCAAACTGAAAGGCCCGAGTCCGATGATTGAGCAGCCCGTAACAAACCGTCACAAACTGGCAGTTCGGCAGCGACTGTTCCACCAGCGCGTGGTTCAGCCGGGTCAAGGTCTCCGATGGCGTTAACACCGTGTACGCGTCACCCTGTACCAGCTTGGGCATCACCGCCTGCCTGATGAACATCGTCAACAGGCTGGCGGCCATTCCATGTCCGACCGCGTCCGCGACATAAATAGCGGTGTGGTCCTCATCCACGCGAACAACGTCATAAATGTCGCCCGACACCCACGACGCCGGACGATAAATCCCCGCGAACGCCACACCCCCGATCGGCTCTCTCATCCGCGGCAGGAAATCACGCTGCAGTCGGCCCGCCAGCCGCATCTCCTGATCCACTTCCCGGAAATGCTGGTTCAGTCGTTTGCCCAGCCGCTCCATATTGCGCAGCTCCAGCTCCATCCGCTGAAACTGCCGATGGTAACGGTCGATCATCGACATCCGGCCGCGCAGCTCTTCCGCCGAAATCGTCGGCGACACCATGTCCACCATCGAACCCGTATGGACCCGCGCCGCGCGCGGGTCGGCCACGAACAGCACGGCCGCCAGTCGCTGCGCTTCGATCTGGCGTAACAGATAAGCGAAGTCGCGCTCAACTTCCTCGTTTCGATCCGCCTCGACCCCTTTCGATGGCGACGCCAGCACCACCGTATCCACGCCGCTGCCCCGCGTGTCGTGGATCGCCTCCTGATAACTCTCGACCCTGTCCACCTCCCAACCGGCGGAACGCAGCGTCTCGCCGATCAGGGAAGGCAGCGCCGCCGCCGGCGAATCAACCAGGAGGATTCTCATGATTAACATCCCACCCATAGAAAGCCGTCGATTATCGGGCCATACCGACGGAAATATACGCCCCGCGCCGCGCACCGCGGGCGCACTCTTCCCGAAGATTCGACGCCTTACTCGCGCGGCTTGAATAGCGCGGCCGGCACTTCCAGCCGCACATTCGGCGTGATCCCCAGCGCCGCCAGACGGCCGGCATTCACCTCGATCGCCAGCCGGTAGGGGGCGGCAGGGGGGTATTGGTTGGACCGATCGTCCAACGGTGACATGGTATAGACGCTGATCACCCGACCGTCACCGTGAAGATACGCAATATCCAGCGGAATAATCGTGTTCTTCATCCAGAAGCTGTCGCTCACCGCGCGGCTGAACACGAAAACCATGCCGCGCTCCGTGCCGTCCGGTAACGGCGCCATCTCCTCGGCGGTGACATGCATCAATCCGCGAAGCTGGGTCTTCAGATCATCGGCCACCCACAGCCGAAAACGCTGCCCGCCGATGGTCATCTCCACGGTCGCCAATTTGTCCAGCTCCGTAGGTTGGCTTCGGTGGCAACCCGTCAGAATCAACGACAGACCCAGCGCGCCCGCAAACGCTCCTCGACGCAGCCTCGCCGGAAGTGGAGCGATCCCATTCATCGTTCGCCCGCCGATTCCAGTGCCATCCGCCTGGCACGCTCCGCTCGCCGGGCGGCCTGTTGGCGCCGCGTATACGCCAGGTCGCGCACCGCCAGCACGCACAGCCACACCACCAGCCCGAGCATCACCAGCCAGTACGCTGCGTACGGCCGGGGCCTCTCCGGAATGTCCACCAGGTAGACGCCCACGGCGAACATCACCCCCAGCACCACGCAAATCCCTCCACCCAGCCGCCGCCACGGCCGTTCGGCCCCGCCCTCGCCCCGGCACAGCGGGCGAATCAGGTACACCCAGCCGCAAACCAGGCCGCTCACCAGGATCGCGAGGCAGATGGCGAACTTCACCGCTTCTCACTCCCCATGTATCGAGCATCCACGTGCGACCTTGCGCCCGGGAAAAACCAGCGATGCTTCATCTAAATGGTAGCACCAATCCACCGGGTCGGCTGGGTCGCTGGCATTACCATCCTATCGACGCACCACCGAACCGCCAACGATTCAACAGATATCGTCCGGCATTCCCGGCAACCCGGAAAAGGGGCCCTCCGCCATCCCGCAACGGTTTCGGACGCTACGCTGGAACCAATGGGGCCGCAGAGAAATCGCCGCCCGTGTTGCGCGTCGATATCTTTAGAACGGCGAACCTCGATCGTGCCAGGGAGTGATCCGCGCGGTATCATGGCCCCATGAGCGCCGAATCGATACTCATTTCGGTCAATGCCTCCCCGTTCACCATTCGGCAGATCGAACGTAGCGCGCGCGATTTTCTGCCGGCGCTTCATCTCGCTTTGGAAAAACATGCGTGGTCAACCGTCAACCTCGACCCCCAAATCGCGGAACTGCTCGACGAATCCGATCCTCACCGAACGGCGGTCGGCCCGTTGTTCGGAATCGAGACGTCGTCGACGCTGGTGGGCGCCATGGTGGCGCTGGAGTCGCCCGGCAATTCCGCCCTGGTAGCCATTGGCGCGCCACGTCCCGGCACGGTCCCCCAGACTGTCTATCTTTCCTGCATTCAAGCCCTCCAAGTGGCGGCCTGGCAGAGAGGCAACAAGTTGCTCGAAGTGCTGGTGGACGAGGGCGACACCCGCGCCGCGCACCGCAATGCCCTGCTGCGGGAGGCCGGCTTCACCCCGGTAACTGAATTGATCTATCTTTCGCGGGTCGTGCCCGAACGAGTGACAGACGATTGTCCCTTGGAACGGGGTCAGTGGCTCAAATACGCGGACGATCGTATCGAAATGTTTCACGCCGCCCTCGCCGCCAGTTATGCACAAAGTGTTGACTGCCCGGAACTTACGGGACTTCGATCGCCCGTCGAGGTCCTGCTGACCCACCGCGCCGCGGGCCTGTTCGACCCGGACGGCTGGTGGGTCGTTCTCGCCGGGGGCGCGCCCGCCGGCGTCGTCCTGGTCAACTTGCTTCCCGACAGGCGCACGGCCGAACTCGTCTACCTCGGCGTAGCGCAACTTTCGCGGGGAACGGGGCTTGCAGATGCCCTGATGGCGCGCGCTTTCGCCTCGGCCCGCCGATGCCGTGCCACATATTTGACACTAGCGGTCGATGCACGCAACACGCCCGCCCGCCGCCTCTATGCCCGGTTCAACTTCACCGAGTCCATGCGCCGCACCGCATGGATCGCAACTCCCGAAATGACAAATAGTTGACGATGAAATTCATGCGCCGGGACTGGTTTTCAACAACACCACCGCCAAACAACCCCCGGCGGTGGAAAACACCGCCTCGCGTCGGTAAGTCCTTATCCCACCGAATCCCAGACCGTGCGCACACTGTGAATCAATTTTTCGATTGACTATCATCGGAAGGCTGGGTATTCTCGGACCCATGTAAAGATCGCGTCAACGGCCGCTATCAAGCGCCGGGTAACGATGGGCGGTCTTTCGTAGAGTAACGTTTCATTTTCCTGCCCGAGGCGCGGGCAACTGTTTTTGTAATTCGTTTTCCGGTCGAGTTTCTTCTTCCGCGAGTCAAGGAGGTGGCGGTGATTCTCTGCGCAGATGAAAAAGGCCCGTCGTTTGAAATTCAATTGGCAAACACTCTCGGTCCGCAACGCTACAACATCTGGTTTAAGAACGCGACTCGCTTCGAGTTGATCGATGACCACCTGCATGTCTTCTCTCCCAACCCCTATATCTGCGGCTGGATCGAACAGCACTTCGCCGACGATATCCGCGCCGCAGCCCGTATCGTACACGGCAAAGACCTCCATCTGACCTTCACCATCGACCCCGAGCTGGCCCGCGGTCTCGGCAAACGCCAGCCCGACCGGCAGGTCGAATACGTGGCCAACAACCCCGAACGCGCCGCTCGCGAGCAGCGCCGCAATCGTCCGACGTTGCCGCCGCCGGCGCTCAAAGGGCGGTTCGACGATTTCGTCGTCGGCCCTTCAAACCAATTAGCCTACGCCGCGGCCCTGCACGTCGTCGAGCACCCCGGCACCGCCTATTCACCGTTCTTCGTTCACGGCGGCTGCGGGTTGGGCAAGACGCACCTCATCCAGGCCATCTGCAACGCCCTGGCGGAACAACACCCTCACCTGACCTGGCGCTACGTCACCGGCGAGGAATTCACCAACGACTACGTCTACGCCATCAAGGCTCGTGAGCAGGATACCTTCCGCGAACGCTACCGCGGCGTCGACGTTCTGGTCATCGACGACGTCCACTTCTTCGCCAACAAGCGCGCCACCCAGGAGGAGTTTCTCCATACCTTAAAGGCCATCGACGCCGCCGGTCGGCAGATCATCCTCGCCTCCGACGCCCATCCGCGCCTCATCGGTCACTTTTCCGAGTCCCTGGTCTCCCGCTTCCTTTCTGGAATGGTGGTCCGCATCGACTCCCCCTGTCACGCCGTCCGCGCGGAAGTCCTGCGCCGCCGTGCCGCACGCCTGAAAGTGGACATCAGCGAGATCGTCATCGAGCACATTGCCGAACACTTCCGCGCCAACATTCGCGAACTCGAAGGCGCGCTCCTCAAGGTCGTCGCCCACGCCCGACTGACCGGTCAGCCGATTACCCTCTCGCTCGCCGAACGTGCCGTGCGCGACCTCGTGCGCCAGACCGCCCCCGTGGTGAAGCTGTCCGACATCGAATCCGTGGTCGCCATCTTCTTCGGCCTGACCGCCGCCGACCTGCACACCTCGCGGAAGAGTCGCACCATCGCCCTCGCACGGGGCATCGCCATGTACCTCGCCCGCAAGCACACCGACATGAGCTACCCTGAAATCGGCCGATTTATGGGGAACAAGAACCACTCGACCGTGATCCTCGCCGCACGGCGCATCTCCAAGGTGCTCCAGGCCAACGCCGCCGTCCGCTGGTCTACCCCCGCAGGCGAACGCGAACAGAACCTCGCCCAGTTAGTCTGCGACCTGGAGGAACAATGCGGCGTCGGCGAAGCCGCGCCCTCTGAAGCGTTGGTCGGCTGACCGGCCGCCGAACTCGGCACCGGCCGTGAACCAGTTTCCGGCCACCGGCAGGTCAAGTGTCGCGCGGCCCGAGCCTCACACCAGCCGCACCGCGGCGCCCGACCGTGCCACCACCCGCCCGACGACTGCCGCCGCACGCGTGCGCTGCGCGCCCAATGCGGCGACCAGGGCGTCGCTGCGCTCCGCACCCACCGCGATCAACAGCCCGCCCGAGGTCTGCGCGTCGGCCAGCACCTTCACCAGCGTCTCGTCGATGCCCGTTAGCGATATCTGCTCCGCGTGATAGGCCAGATTCGACTGATGCGCCCGCGTCACCACGCCCTCGCGCGCGAACCGCATCGTGTGCTCCAGCAACGGCACGGCCGCGGCCTCAATCTCCAGAGTCACCCGGCTGGCATCGGCCAGTTCCCGCGCGTGTCCGATCAGGCCGAACCCCGTAATGTCCGTCGCCGCGTGCACGCCGACCGCCAGCATGGCGGCACACGCCCCGGCGTTCAGCTCCACCATGGTCGCAATCGCCTCCGCCAGATCCGCTTCCGGCAGCTTTCCCGACTTGGCCGCCGACGTAAGCACCCCGCTCCCAATCGGCTTGGTCAGCACCAGCACGTCCCCCGGTTTCGCCCCCGCGTTGGTCACCATGCGCTGCGGATGAACCAGTCCCGTGACCGCCAACCCGAACTTGATCTCCGCATCGCGCACGCTGTGCCCGCCGACCACCACCGCCCCGGCCGTCGCCACCCGCTCAGCGCCGCCTTTCAAAATCTCCCCCAGCACCTCGATGGGCAGTTCCTTGTCCGGAAAGCCCACGATGTTCAGCGCCGTCAACGGCCGCGCGCCCATCGCGTAAATATCCGACAGGCTGTTCGCCGCCGCGATGCGCCCAAAAGTGTACGGGTCGTCCACCAGTGGCGGAAAAAAATCCACCGATTGCACCAGCGCCGTCTCATCGTCAAGGCGATACACCCCCGCGTCGGCGAAGGTTTCCGCGCCGATGAGCAGATTCGGATCGTTCACGGCCGGCAGATCGCGCAGCACCTGCGCCAACGCTCCCAGCGGGAGCTTACCCGCTCAACCCGCGCAACTGGCGTAGGCCGTCAGCCGCTTTTTTCTCGATTCGTTCATGTTCGGAAGTGTAGTCGGTTCGACATTGCGAGTACACGCAGCACGATCCGGCAACAAGGAGAGGGCCGGCGGAGCACGCGTCGCACTCCGCCGGCCCATAGTCGCGCTGACGATGCCCGATCAGGGATCGATCAGGTAAACCCGCAGGATCGTCACAAAGGTTCCGTTCGGCGCTACCACGCGGAAGGCCTCGATGGTCACCTCCACGTCAAAGATCGCGTCAATCGACGCCGGATTGCTGGGATTGGTGAAATTCTGCGGAATCTCCGCAAACGCCTGCATCCCGATAACTTCTCCGTTTCCGTCCAGCGCCTCCACCACCAGCGGATTCGCCTCATTGAAACCGAACCCTTGCAACGGCGTAATCCGCAGCCCGCTCACCACGCCTGGCAGCCCATCAGTCAACTGCAACGACTCCACGTCAACCAGCAAGGCGCCGTTACCAATCCCGATGTGCGGCGGATTCTCCCCGCGCTGGTAATTCACGTTCGTTCCCGGCTCCAACACCACGTCGATGGACCCGAGTTCACTGGTTTCGTCCTCGGAGAACACCGGACCCGTGTATCGATCCGGTGGAATCGGCCCAGGCGCATCCTGCACGAATGCCAGCCCGATACAGAACAACGTAACGGTGATATCACCGCCGTTTCCGCCCATTAACCCGTCACTGGCCGTGGCCTGACCGGCCATGCCGCCCGGCCCTGCAGCGCCGGCCGTCGCCATCGCACCGCCGCCGGCTCCACCGGTTCCGGGCTCACCTAGCCCCGCGTCGCCGCCGTCGCCCCCCATGCCGCCCGTGGCAATCGCGTTGCCGCCATTGCCCGACATCGCGCCCCCCATGCCGTTGTTGACGGCGGCTCCGCCAGATCCTCCAGTCGCCTCTGCATCCCCGCCGCGACCGCCGTCGCCGCCGTCGCCGAATTTGCACGGGCCGCCGTCGCCGCCTTCACCGCCGGTCGCTTCCGCCGTCCCGCCGTTCCCGCCGATCGCCATCCCCGTCGTCACCGGGAGCCCCGCGATATTCAAAGAGGCATCACCCGCATCGCCGCCGATCGCCGTACCCTTGCCGCCCGGCCCGCCGTCGCAGCAAATCAGGCCGTCTCCCCCCGCGCATACGTTGGCCGTCGCAGGTCCGCCGTCGCCCGCGCGCACGTCACCGATTTCAATGTTCCCCACACCCGCTACGTTCCCGCGCACGAACAACCGTTTGCGATTGTCATGCCCATCTCCGCCTTCGGCTCGTCCCTCGCGACCCGCTTGGCCCGGACACCCGACCCCTCCGGCAGCCCCTTCGCTCACCGTCGCCGCACCGCCATGACCGCTTCGCCCGGGGTTGATCACCAGCGTTCCGTTGGATATGTCGATGCCGCCCGCCGCGGTCATCCGGAAATTCCCGGAATTGCCGCCGTCCCCGCCGCGCGCCGTGGCGCAAACCGCCGTCGCCGCGCCGCCGTCACCACCGTTGGCCAGGTTTAATTCCACCCGGTTCACGATGTTGATCGGCCCGCCGTTGTTGCGGATGTTCAGCCGCATCCCGTTCTTGCCGTTGCCGCCATTGGCGTTCATCCCCGCGTCCATGCCTCGGTCCGCGCCCGCGCCGTTCGGCGCCGCGGGGCCGTTCACCGTCCATCCGTCCAGATTCAGCGGCCGGCTCCCCATGAACCGGAAGATCACCACCGGTCGATCGCCGCGCGGGGCCGGCGCACCCGCCGGCGGCCAGGTGCCACCCACCACGATCGGTGGAAGCGGCACACCGCCTTGTTGCGTGGGTTGGAGCTTGGCCTTGGGTACGCCGTTCATGTTGTCGTTTCCGTCATCCGGCAATGGCACCAGCGTCGGCAGATCGTCGCCCGACACGTCCTCCACTTCCTCGAACAGGTCATTCGCGTTTTGATCGAGCACGGTCGGGTCGTCGGTGATGACAATCGGCCCCGTGCTCTGCAACGTCGCATTGGGGCCGATGTTCAGCGTGCCGTCGCCCAGCACAATGTGTATCCCGAACGGCTGCTGTGCCAGCGGTGCGCTATCGTCACCAGGATCGGTCTCTGCGTCGTTCGCGCGCAACGCGCCATTGATCGTCAGGTTGCCCTCCACGACCAATCTCAGCAGTCCCCGCTCCGCAAACAGTATGCCGTCGATCGTGGCATCTCCGGTAACCGTGATCACCGCGTTGTTCTCGACGGCCGTGGCGGCCCCTCCGGCGATCGTCAGCGACTCCACCGTGCGATCCGCCGAAATCGTCTCATCCGCCATCAGCGCCGTCACCGTGATCGACACCGTCGCTTCGTTGCTGTCCGCTTGCCCGTCCGAGGCGCGAAAACGCAGCGAATCCGGACCGGTGTAGCCCGTGTTCGGCGTATAGGTGACCATGCTCTCACCCACCAGCAGCGCGTGCGGCACGGTCGCCACCGCATCGCCCGAAGAATCGATAATCGTCCCGTAGATCGGCAGGCTCGTAATCGTAATGGTCAACGCGTCACCCGCGTCCGCGTCCATAGCGCCCAGCGTGATCACCGTCGCCGTGTCCTGAACCACTGACACGTTGCTGTCATTCGCCACCGGCGCGCGATTGCTCACGCCGCCCATCGGCGGACACCCCGCCACCACGCATACCCCCATTACCAGCGCCCACAAACCCGGAACTCCACCAACACGTCGGGCACAACGCGCAGCCCCTTCGTCGGCCCGCGCCGTCGATGGCCCGCCCAACTCCGCTCCTCCCCGAAAACCAAGCGGCAGCAAGCCGCCCGCTTCCGCATACGCATCGTGCAATGGCATAGAAACATTCTGAGCGCGTCGTGCGTCGTTCATGAGCGTTCCTCCTTGTAGGTATGAACCAACAGTCACATTCGACCAGGCGGCGTTCCCGCGCGAAACACCGACTGGCTGACGGGTGCGAAAATCGTCCGGCCCGCGGACGAAGACGCTCGGACCATAACCCCGATCCCACGACGGGGCAACCTTTTTTTGTTTTATTCCCTTGAAAACTGGAAGTGTCTGGCAGTGACGCTTGCGCCGCCGGCCTATGCCGCGCGCAGGTCGTTCAGCAGCGACTCGATCACCAGTGTCGTATTCGCATTAAGGTCCAACTGCCGCTCCGCCTCGGTCAGCCGATCCAGCATCGCCGCCGCCCGTTCGCCGCCGATGCGCTGCGACCACGCCTGCAATTCACCAGCTCGTGCTGCGTTGACCACACCGCCCTCGTTCCCTGCGGCCGCATGAAGCACATCCGCATACCACCGCGCCGTCAGACGCAGGATCAGGCTCAGTCCCCACCGCGCCGCTTCCGTATCGGTGATGTCCCCGTCGCGCGCCCGCATTCGTTCCCCCAGCGCCTTCGCTTCTTCAGACCATGATTTCTCAAGCTCCGCAGCCGAAGGCTCGCGCAGTCGCATCAACCCCGCCGTGATCCGCTCATTCAACTCATAGGCCTGATCTTCCGCCAGCCGCACCGCCTCGCCCACGCTCCCTTCCCCCATTCGGGAATACCACGCAAGCTGCGCGCGCGAATGTTTCGCCGCAGCCGACAGGCGTTCCTCCACGAACGTCGTCGGCAGCGGATCAAAGCGAACCAGTTGACAGCGCGACAACGTCGTCGCCATCAACCGGTCGGGCGCCGTCGCCAGCAGCATGATGACCGTGTGGCCGGGCGGCTCCTCAAGCGTTTTCAGCAGCGCGTTCTGCGCCGCCGTGGTGATGCGGTCCGCCTCGCGAATGATGTACACCTTGCCGCGCCCGCGCTGCGGCGTCAGCGCCACGCTGTCGATCACGAAATGACGCAGCACGTCCACCCCCAGGTCCAGCGCCTTCTTCCGCCGCACCTCCGCATCCGGATGCTCGCGGTTGAGTTGTCGGTAGACCAGGTGCAGGTCCGGATGCGTGCCACCGCGCACCGCACGGCAGTCCTCGCACTCGTCGCACCCGCACGACAGCCGATCCACGCCCGCCCGTTCCGCAGCTTTCTCCGACAGAGATCGCTCCACCGCCTGCGGGCACAACAGCCATTGCGCCAGCCCGCGTGCGAACAGCTCCTTGCCCGCCCCGTCCGGCCCATGAAACAGCAAAGCGTGCGGAACTCGATCCGACGCCATCATCCGCTGCACAAAGCGCTGCGCATGACCTTGATAAGCAACCTCAGCGAGCAAGTTCCGCCACCGCCTCCATCACCCGCGCCTGTACCGCGCTCTCTTCCCCGCGCCCGTCAACGATCCGCACCGGCGTGGGGAAATAGGCCCCCAGTTCCAGGAACATCTGCCGCACCTTGCGATGAAACTCGATCGGCCGCGCCTCCATCGCGTCCGGCTGACTGCCGTCAAACAGCGTCGCACCCTCCCGGCGCTTCCGGTTGCGCCCCGCATGTTGCGGCTTGCGCCCGATCCGCGCAAAACCCTCCTCCGTATCCACGTCGAAGATCAGCGTCACATCCGGCCAGCAATCGTCGATCGCGAACCGCGCCAGCTCGATCACCCGCCGCGGATCGTACCCCGCCGCCCCCTGATACGCGCACGTCGAACTCACAAACCGGTCGCACAGCACTGTCTTTCCCGCCGCCAGCGCCGGGCGGATCACCTCGTACACCAGTTGCGCCCGCGAGGCCATGAACAGCAGGGTCTCGCAGTTGACGTGCATGTCCGCCAGGTCGTAATCCAGCAGCACCGACCGGATCCGATCCCCCACGGCCGTGCCCCCCGGATCGCGACAGCACACCACCTCCACGCCCCCCGCGCGCAGCGCCTCCGCCAGCCGTTCCCGCTGCGTAGACTTCCCCGCCCCGTCCGGACCGTCAAAGACGAGAAATCTGCCGCGAAAATGTTCGAGCCGAACGTTCAACCAAGCGCTCCACCTTGAGCATTTCGATCACCGCGCCGGTTTCCCCCAAGGGGGATGACCCGTCAGTATCCCCACCCAACCGAAAAGCGTCCACGCAACCATGGAAACTTCGCCGCGCTCCTCGATTAACAGGTGGAACACGTCATCCGGCGTACGGCTCAAACTCCAGACCGTCTTCTGAAGCAGGGGGCCCGCAAGTCTCCGTCCGCGCGTGCCGGAACGACGGAACGAACCTCTTGAACAGTGTCCGGTTTCCAGGCCACACCGAACGATCTGGTCAAACGCCTCGCAATTTCCCCTTCGCTCAAGCCGTCGGCACACGTCCCCCAGCCGATCCGCGAGCTGCTCGTCCTTCGACAACTCGTCGCCACCAAGCGCTGCCCGCGCGACCACCCATTCACGCCGATCTCGACTCTGGTACCACAACAGCGGCAGAATTGCCCGCTCTCCTTCGAGCTCATACTTCTTGGCCACCACCCGCCCGCGCTCGTCCGCAAGAACGACAAGGCGTTCCTCCGCACCGGTGGCATTCGGCCAATCGGTTCTCAGCTCCTTCACCGCCGGATTGGATTTCTCGATTCCCACCGTCATGGGTTGCCCCAGACCGACACCGTGGAACTCCTGATAAAGCGGCAAACGGCTATGAAACCCACAGCCGGCCAGAAGGAGCAACAGGCCAGGAAGCGAAACGCGATAGTAGTGCACGGGCACCTTCTTTCCGAAATGAGATTGTCCAGATACGACCAGTTTCGCATGTGTCCATTGCAAAACACCAGCAGGCTCGCCGCGACCAACTCATTCGCTATTCGCTATTCGTCCTTCGCAATTCGGATTCGCCTCCTGCTCTCCTCAAACACCTCCGCCGCATTATAGCTCGACCGCACAAACGGCCCCGCCGCCACGCTCACAAAACCCAGCCCCCGCGCAAACGCCGCCAACGCCTCAAACTCGTCCGGACGATAATACCGCGCTACCGGCGCGTGCCGCTCCAGCGTCGGCTGCAAGTACTGCCCCACGGTCAACACGTCACAATCCACCGCCCGCAAATCCGCAAACGACTGCTTCAGCTCGTCCACCGTCTCGCCCAGCCCCACCATCAGCCCGCTCTTGGTCAGCATCTGCGGCGCCACCTCCTTCACCACCCGCAGCACCTCCAGCGACCGCCGATACTTCCCCTGCGGCCGAAACTCAGGCGTCAGCCGCTCCACCATCTCCAGGTTGTGGTTGTACAACTCCGGCCCCGCCGCACACAGCGCCTCGACGCACTCCCGCCGCGCATGAAAGTCCGCCGGCAGCACCTCCACCGTCGTCCCCGCCGACCGCTCATGGATCGCCCGCACACATTGCGCGAAATGACCCGCCCCCTCGTCCTTCAGATCGTCCCGCGCCACCGCCGTAATCACCACGTGATTCAGCCGCAGCCGCGCCACCGCCTCCCCCAGTCGATCCGGTTCATCCGCCGCCGGCGGATCCGGCCGCGCCGTCTCCACCGCGCAATAATGACACCGCCGCGTACACCGATCCCCCAGAATCATGAACGTCGCATGCCGCTTCGACCAGCACTCCGACAGGTTCGGGCACCGCGCTTCCTGGCAGACCGTCGCCACCCCGCTCTCCGCCACTACCTCCCGCGTATGCGCAAAATCTCCCGACGGCAACGGCCGCTTCAACCACGACGGCAGCCGCCGCTGTGAATCCCGCCCCCCAGCCGGCAACACGGTCAATTCCACAATTACCCATCCTCAAACGGCCGACTCGGCGCCGCCCGCGCCCCTCGCCCGCTTCGCAGCCATTCTACCCGAACGCCCGCGCGCCCGACACCCGCCCCCGTCACTTCGTGGCTTCGCATTGGGTATGTCACCTCGGCCATTCACCAAAACCCGGCTGTGCCGGGTCGTCATTCGCCATTCGCGGCCGGCCGGCTCGGACCCAGAACTTGATTGCCGCCCCTCCGGCCGCGCTGTGCCTCGCCCAGATTCCCCTTTGACCTGTCCTCCGTTCCCCCGTACGATCCCATCAGAGGAAGAACGTCGATCACCCTGGATTGGTTGGGTGCCCCATGTCGATCCGCTTCCAGAACATCCTGTTCCCTACCGACTTCTCGGAGCTCGCCTTCGCTGCCTTGGCCTATGCGCGCCGCCTCGCCGACATGTTCGAAGCCCGCCTCCACTGCCTCTACGTTGTCGACGAAGCCTATCAATATTGGAGCGGCATGGGTCCGGAGAGCATCCCCGTCGGCCCGCCCCCCGAAGAACTCCTCCAGCTCGGCCGCACCCGCATGGAGAATTTTCAACGCGAACACCTCGTTGGCCTCCGGAACCAGGCCGTCACTCAGGTCGTGCTCGGGCGCCCCTTCGCAGAGATCATCGCCTACGCGCGCGACAACCAGATTGATTTGATCGTCATGGGCACGCATGGCCGCGGCGGCATCGCCCATGTCCTGCTCGGCAGCACCACGGAAAAAGTCGTCCGCAAGGCGTGCTGCGCCGTCCTGACGATCCGCGCACCGGAACAGGACGCCGCGCCGCCCCCTGTGGCACCGGTTTGAAACCGGTGGGCAACTCAGTGTGACACCGCCCCGGGCGGCACCGGTTTGTAACCGCCGATCAACCCAGTGTGGCACCGGCTCCAACCGGTGGAGAATCGGCAGAAACTCTGGCCTTTCAGGTCGTCCATACCAAGCCTGAAATGCCCGCAGAAAGCTCGCGATGACCACACCCAAGTCCATCTTCTCCGCCGAAGACGTCGAATCCCGCGTCCGTCGCAACGCCAGTGCCGCCGGTTTCCTCGCCGGTTTGTTCATCCTCTTTGGGTTCTGCGGCGTCATTGGCCCGCCTTCCGGCGAAGGCCTCTTCTACTACGGCGACTCCCTCTTTCAATTCACCCTCCGCCTCGGCGGCATCGCCCTCGTCGTCGTCGCCGTCTGGTCCAGCATCGGCACGCCCGCGGCCCTCGCCGCCGACGCCTTCACCTCCATCGCCATCGGCATCGGCCTCATGGCCGGCGCCGTCCTCATGGTCGTCGGCAATGGCTCTATCCTCACCAACCTGCTTTATTTCGTCTGCGGCATCATCTTCATCACCTCCGGCCTGCGCCTTTGGAGTGAGTATTCCTCCCTCCCGCGCGAGAAAAAGGTTCACATCGAAGAAGTGGACATTCCCGACGACCTCGCCGGTTCCGAACCCGCCGCCCTCGATGACGCCATGGCCGATGCCGCACGCGCCCAACAGGCTCCGTCCGCCTCCTCCCCCGAAGATTCCGACCTCATCACCTTCGACCGCCCGGCCCGCGCTCGTCACGCCCGCCCTTCATCCGTCATCGCCAAAGACGATACCATCCGCCTCGACAAGCTCGAACCTCCCAACGCTCCGCCGCCCGAAGGCTACCTCGCCGACCTCGCCCGCAAGAACCCGCCCAAGAAGTAATATCCACACTCGAACGCGGTGACGAGCAGTGAGCCGAAAAGCCATGCGCCAACGAGTCACACGCCCACGAGCCGCGAGCGCCAAGCGAGCGGAGTGTACTTTCGATCCTGTGGGTCGCCGCCAGATTCGCAGTACCGCACCTCGCCATTTCGCTGGCGCCAAGGCTCACCTCCGGCTCGGCCAGGGCTGCCCTCAACTCATTCGCTATACTCGATTCGCCATTCGACATTCGCGGCCGCGCGACTCATTCTCGGAATTCGGTTGTGCCCCCAACGGCCGCGCAGTGGGACCGGCTTTCCAGCCGGTCACCCCACACTCGACCCGCCACCTCGTTTGCCCCACAATACCTGCGCCCATGATCCAACCACTCCCCAACCTCGACCCCGCCCTCGACATTCGATCGCCCCGCACCGGGCGACCGTCCCGCCGAATCCCCGTCCCCCTTCACAAGGGGGACCACAGGGGGTTACTCCTATCCACACGCGCCGCTTGCCGCCTCGCCGTCAACGCACGAAGGACCATCCACCCATGAACCAACCGCTCCCCAACCTCGACCCCGCCCTCGCCCGCTACTCCCGCCAGATCCTCTTCGAAGGCATCGGCCCCGACGGCCAGCACCGCCTCTGCAACGCCCGCGCCGTCCTCTTCGGCTGCGGCGCCCTCGGCACCGTCCTCGCCAACACCCTCGTCCGCGCCGGCCTCGGCTTCCTCCGCATCTGCGACCGCGACTTTATCGAACTCGACAACCTCCAGCGCCAGGTCCTCTTCGACGAAGACGACATCGCCGCCCAACGCCCCAAGGCCGTCGCCGCCGCCGAAAAACTCCGCCGCATCAATGCGGGCGTCACCGTCGAGCCCCACGTCCTCGACGTCAACCACACCAACATCGAACGCCTCGCCGACGGCGCCCAACTCCTCCTCGACGGCACCGACAACTTCGAAACCCGCTTCCTCATCAACGACCTGGCCATCAAGACCAACCGCCCCTGGATCTACGGCGCCGTCATCGGCGCCACCGGCCTCATGATGCCCATCCTCCCCGGCGAAACCCCATGCCTCCGCTGCGTATTCGAAGAAGCCCCGCCCCCCGAAATGAACCCCACCTGCGACACCGCCGGCGTCATCGGCCCCGTCGTCAACGTCGTCGCCAGCCTCCAGGCCGCCGAAGCCCTCAAGCTCCTCTGCGGCAAAAAAGCCGATATTCTCCGCGGCCTCCTCCACCTCGACCTCTGGACCGGCCGCTTCATGACCATGAATGTCCAGTCCGCCCGCGACCGCACCACCTGCCCCTGCTGCCACCGCCGCGAATTCACCTGGCTCGAAGGCCGCGCCGCCGCCCCCGCCGTCACCCTCTGCGGCCGCAACGCCGTCCAGATCAACCCCCCGCGCCGCGCAGTGATTCCCAACGTAACCGTGGCGCCCAACGAAGGAGTGGTTCCCAATGAAGTGGCGCCCAATGAGGCAGGGGTGCCCAAAGGAGTGAAACCCAATGAGGCAGTGGTGCCCAAAGAAGTGGGGCGGGCGTCCCTGCCCGCCGACCAGCACGCCAGGGGGCCCGAAGTCTCGGGCGGCCAACCTACCTGTGGGACCGGCTTTCAAGCCGGTCAGACTGACAGTGGTTACGGCTCCCCAACCGGTCACGATACCTGTGGGACCGGCTTTCCAGCCGGTCAGCACAAAAGTGGAGCCGGCGTCTCTGCCGGCCAACCGCCCGCCATCGACTTCGCCGCCATCGCCCGCAAGCTCGAACCCGTCGCCACCGGCCCCGTCACCTTCAACCGCTTCCTCCTCCGCGCCACCCTCGACGGCTGCGAACTCACCCTCTTTCCCGACGCCCGCGCCATCATCAAAGGCACCACCAGCCCCGAAAAGGCCCGCTCCCTCTACGCCAAATACATCGGCCAGTGAAAACGCACTACGGACCCTCAACAAGCCGCGGGCTTGCCCCCCGGTGTGGGACCGGTTTTCCAACCGGTCATTGCCCACTCAGCGTCAAAGGCAGGCCGCGCGGACGCTCGCACCTCGTTCACTCGCCCCGTCTGCAATACCCCCACAACCCCAGGCCATCGGTACCGCGACAGCCATAAAGCGGTCCCCCCGTCGGTACCGCGACAGCGAGTAATCCCATGAAAGGCTGTCTCCCGCCGGGCGGTAACATGCCCGGTGTGTTGGAGGTACTTTTGGGAGACAGCGAGTAGGGCGGGCTCTGCCCGCCTACAACCCAACGAGCCGCGAGCGACAGGTGGGTGACACCACCCGCCGCGAGCGCCAGGTTAGCGAGTAGGGCGGGCTCTGCCCGCCACCACCCCCACGAGCCACGAGTGCGAAGCGAGCGAAGCTGCGACCCGCGAGCGAGTAGGGCGGGCTCTGCCCGCCTACAACCCAACGAGCCGCGAGCGCCAAGGGACCGACCCGGTACGAGCCACGAGTGCGAAGCGAGCGAAGCTGCGACCCTCGAGTGCCAGCGAGTAGGGCGGGCTCTGCCCGCCACCACCCCCACGAGCCACGAGCGCGAAGCGAGCGAAGCTGCGACCCGCGAGCGAGTAGGGCGGGCTCTGCCCGCCACCACCCCCACGAGCCACGAGTGCGAAGCGAGCGAAGCTGCGACCCGCGAGTGCCAGGCGCGCGACACCACGAGCCGCGAGCGCGAAGCGAGCGTCCCCTCCGCCAATCCGAACCGCCCCCGAAAGAAAGCCGCCATCCCGCTCCTCCGCCCGCAGGGCGAACGATGGTTGCCGGCGGCTTCAGCCGCCGGATTCGATCTCCTGAACTCCCCGCCCGGAGGGCGGACGATCCAATATCGTCCCCAACACCGTTCACAATTATATGGCGACCGTCAACCGCGCAGGGGCCACCACCCGAACGAGCCGCTAGCGCAAAGCGAGCGTGCCCTCTGCCAATCCGAGACGCGTCCGCCCTCTACCCCACGAGCCGCGAGCGCGAAGCGAGCTAAACCCGTAGAGCGGGCTCCGCCCGCCACCCTCCCCCCTTACCAAGGGGGGATTGAGGGGAACTTCGAAAGTGCCGCAGCGAACTCCGCCGCAGCCGCCACCCTCCCCCCTTACCAAGGGGGGATTGAGGGGGGTTTCCCACACCGCGATAGCCATGGAGCCGCCCCACATCGGTACCGAGACCGCCATGGAGCCGCCCCACATCGGTACCGCGACAGCCATGGAGCGGTTCCCCACACCGGTACCGCGACAGCCATGGAGCGGTTCCCCACACCGGTACCGCGACAGCCATGGAGCGGCCCCCCACACCGGTACCGCAACAGCCTTGGAGCGGTCCTCCACGCCACGACTCCCCAATCCGATCCGCGCCCCTCCTTTACGCCAAAGGCGTTACGCAACTCAGCCCAGGGTTGCCGCGCAGCGGCTACCCTGGGACACCCGCCCCCCGCATCCCCAACCCCACCGGGATTGCGGATTCCGCCGCCAACGAACTCGCGGTTTCCCAGCTCATGCCGCTGGGCGCTTCACGTTTCAGCTGCTACGATTACTCACGATCTTGGGACATTCCGGAGTCCGATGGCGACGTGACAGAGCGGAGACGCGAATGGGTGACGCACCAGCAATCTCAAGGCAGTCACTGCTTTTGCTCCTCTTGGGAACCGACGATTCCGGCTCGACATCTGCCGGTATTGGAGGCATGACGCGACTTCAGAAGCTGCTCTTTCTCCTCTGGAAAGAAGCAGGAATCGAAGAAGTAGATCGCGGGTTCGAGTTCAAAGCGTACAAAGCCGGCCCGTATTCTAGAAAGCTCTACGACGAGTTGGAACTTCTGGAGAATCTCGGTCTCATCAAGAGCGAAGATCAGGGTGAGGCGACCGAAGCGGAAGCAGCCGAGATCGAGGAATTGTCGTTCGAGCACCTCATGGGTGACGATGCTCGCCCGTTCCAGAGTGTGCATAGTCGATCCGAGGCTAGCACGGCAGACTCGTTTGAGGAACGCAAGTTCACGCTGACTCCCAAGGGATTGGAACGGGTAAAGACGCTTCTCGACGAAACGAACAAACAGCCGTTCGTCGACGGCATCCGCAGAATCAAGTCGAAGTTCGCCAACTATTCCCTTCAAGACCTTCTCTACTATGTATACACTAAGTACGAAGATGAAGGGTGGACCAGCGAGTCGGAGATTCGCGACAAGGTCCTGCGAAAGGGCGCGTTGAATTGAGTGCGGACCTCGTGGGATTTGGCCTGACGGTTCAGAGTGTCTTCTGCTCAGCAGCAGTCCTCGCGACCTGGAAGCTGCATGGCGAATCCAAATTTGGCAAACAGCCACAGGATGAGATGAGAGAGCTTCGTGGACGAGTTCTCCGATCACTCGCGCAGTCTCTCGTTGATGTCTTTGAGCCAATCTTGATGCTGGACACGTCGGTTGAATTGTCGCAACTGTTACGACCGGACGGTTATCCCGTTTCCTCGAAACCGCGCATCAACACAACTGGAAGGGAAACGTTACAAAACGCGGTTCGCGATTTTGTCAAGAGCGATAGCCAAATGCTGAAGTCCCTTCGTTCACTCGATGCGACTGACTCCTGCATCACACACGCCCTGATTTGGTTGCGGCGTTTGACTCTAGCGTTGGCCGTAACATCAGGCGTCTTTTCGCTATTGGCGGTACTGTCTAAATTCGACGTATGGACTACGAAATCGGAATGGCATCACATTCTTGGATTCATCACTTCGGGGGCACTCCTATGTGCTGCCGTGGTGTTTATGTGGCGGATCATGCATTCAGTCAACATCTTCGAAGGCCTGAAGGACAAACATGCAGACCTTCCCTAGAGAATCTGCACTCCTTGCACCGGTCCAACGCTCATTGCGGCGTCGTGGCTTCGGACATCAGCAAGACGAAGTTCAGTTCTTCGAATACAGCATTGATTTGTACGGATACGCTGCGCCAACGCAAGTGACGGTCGCTGTCGAACTAAAGCTGTCGCGTTGGACTCGAGCGTTTGAACAGGCGCTTGTTTATCAGCTCTGTGCGGATCGTGTGTACTTGGCGCTTCCTTGGCGGGCTGCCAAAAGGGTTGAAATCCCCCTACTCGAACAGCATGGACTCGGTTTGATTGGAGTTCAACCCGGTCCCCGCTGTGTAGTCCTATGTCCTCCACAGCAATCGGTCGTCGTCATGCCGGATTACCGCGACTTCTATGTTGAGTTGTTGGGAGCGACTTGCGCATGAGCATCGAGCCGCCCAAAGTCGTGCTCCGTTATGGCGCGCACGCCGAGAAGGACTATTTTCTCAAGCTGGCGGGCAAATACGACGGAATCATGTTCGGGGCCAACTTGCTGGAGATCACGCCGACCGCCACCGCCAGTCTGTTGGCGGTGCTGCGGAAGAAAGACTCATCACTGCGGTTTTATCTGGACCCCATGACCTATTGCTTCGGGTCATATATTGATCCGAGCACAGGAAAGAAGCGGACCGATCTCGATGCGTTGAAATCCACGCGGACAGACCGCAAGACAAGGAGACAGTCCACTACTGTCAAGGACTCGTACACGAGCCTTGCTGACGCGCTTGGACCGCGGTTCAGAAATAGCGTGAATGATGGTCAATCATGCACTGCCATTGATCCGTCCACAATTCCTGATGGAGATCGCGATGACTTCTGCAAAGGTGTCATTGACTATCAGCTCCAACGCATCGGCCAGCTCATTGAAACGGAAATAGCAGAGGACGAGGTACTCAGGAAGGAGTTCGAGGGAATCGGCACACCGGCTGCGACCTTCGCACCGTATTTTTACGTACATGAACAGTGGGCCGACGACGGCTTTGCAGTCTCGCTCGACCTAATTAACCGTTCTGTCGCCCTGCATCCGCCAGTGCCTGTTCATGCTGTTATTTGTGCGAACGACTCGCTGCTTAGAGACTCCCATCGCCTAGATGTTCTCACAGGCCAACTTTCAGAAGCTGGAGTCGAAGGAGTATGGCTATGGTTCGATGGGTTCGATGAATTGCATGCAACGGTCGAGGAGCTTCAGGCGTTTCGTCGTATCGTCACCAGGCTCGGCAAACATGTTCAAGTCTACAACCTCCACGGTGGCTATTTCAGCATGCTGCTGGCACATGATGGACTTACAGGTATAAGTCACGGCGTTGGCTACGGCGAAAGGAGCGACGTAGCCAAGGTCATTGGCGCGGCTGCCCCGACTGTGCGGTATTACCTGCCACCGATCCGAAAGCGTGTTGGTGTCCCTGACATACAGCGATGCTTTCCAGACGTCGGTATCACGACTCCATCGGAATTCTTCGAGAAGGTGTGCGACTGTCAGATCTGTAAGGGTGTAATCGCCGATAGTCTGGCACGATTCTCAGCATTCGGGCAGTTGCACCGAGCGAAGCCCGATTCGAGGAGAGATACACAAACCCCCGCAGCCGCAAAAATGTGTCGATTCCATTTTCTTCTGAGTCGCTTCAAAGAACGTGGATTAGTCGTAACGCTCGACGCGGATAAGAGAGCGGACCACATTACCAGTGAAGCGGCTCCGTGGCGAAGCTGTTATCCACTGCGCAAAGATCTCGGTCATGATGACACGGACGGCTACATTGAGCGATGGGCAAGGGCATTGGGGTAGGCGTCGCATCTTCGTGACCGCGATTTCCAAGTTGTCGACCGGCGAGGGCTACTGACCTGCTCCCCACACCATCTCCCCCCCCGAATCGCTATACTCCCCCCATGACCGCCCACCGCATCAACATCCTCGGCGCCTCCGGCTGCGGCGCATCCACCCTCGGCCGCGAACTCGCCGCCGCACTCGCCGTGCCCCATGTCGATGCCGACGACTACTACCACGCACCCTCCGATCCGCCGTTCCGCCATCCGCGCCCGCCGCACGAACGCCATGCCCTCATTACCGCCGATCTCAGCCGCACCGAAAGCTGGGTCCTCTCCGGCGGCGTCGCCGGGTGGGAGCCTGCCCCGCAGCTCGACTTCACCTTGATCGTGTTCCTCTGGGTGCCCGCGCCCGTGCGACTCGAGCGCCTGCGCCGCCGCGAACTTGAGCGCTTCGGCCGGCGCATCCTCGAAGGCGGCGACATGCACACCGACCACGAAGCCTTCATCGCCTGGGCGTCGCGCTACGACGAAGGCGACGTCGACGGCAAAACCCTCGCCCGCCACCAAGCCTACCTCGCCTCCCAGACCTGCCCCGTGCTCAACCTGCGCGGCACCATCCCCACCCCGCAGGCGCTAAGTGCCATCCTGGAGTCACTCTGCTAACTCACGCCCAACGGATAGGTCGGTCTCCCGCCGTTATCACCCCGCCAAGCCGCGAGCACCAGGCGAACAGGGAGGGCGGGCTTTGCCCGCCTGCGCCCTCCCCGCCCGGAAGACGGACGAGCCGCACGCCCCCGGCACGGTTCACGAATAATCAACGGCCACCAAATTCGCGTCTTGCCCATCCAAACCGCACGCGCTATGCCGCCGCCCAACCCGCGCCACCACGCACACTTGAATCGCGCCGCCGCCGACCAAAGCGGCAACCACAACCCTAACATCGCCACCCGCCTCATTCGTCGTCCTATAATATTTCGCCCGATAACTCCACGCCGCACGGGCCAAATAACTGGCGCGGACCCAGCGCAAACTTGTTTCACGTGAAACATCCCCAATTTAACACCTCCACCCAATCCGCCTTCCGCCTCGCCATTTCGGCGTTGCGGCTTTCGGCGTTTCGGTTTTCTCCCGCAAGCTCGTTTCACGTGAAACAACGCTGCGCAGTGGCGCGGGCCTCCGTGCCCGCTTGCGCACCCATCGTCGCGCAAGTCTGTTTCGCGCGAAACACACTTGCGTAGCGCCTTATCGCCTGGCTGCCTCGTTGCCCGCTGCCTGCTGCCTTTCGAACTCGCCAATTCGGCGTTTCGGTTTTCCGCGTTTCGGCTTTCTTCCGCAAACCTGTTTCACGTGAAACACGTTTGCTCCAACTCACGCCTCCCGCCACGCGCCTCGTCCCTCCGGCACTTCACCGCTCTTCCGCAATCCGCAATCCCCAATCCGCAATTCTCTTCTCGCCTCGTCCCTTGCTTGCGGCCACAGCGGCAGCGCCTTAGCCTTACCGCGTGCTTCTGATCATCGACAACTACGACTCGTTTACCTACAACCTTGTCCAGCAGATCGGCGCGCTCGATGCGCAGCGCGACATCCGCGTGGTCCGCAACGACGCCGCCACCGTCGACGCGCTGCTCGCGCTCGCGCCGCAACACGTGGTCATTTCACCCGGCCCGTGCACTCCGCGCGAGTCCGGCGTGAGCGTGGAACTCATTCGCCGCCTCGCGGGCCGCGTGCCCATCCTCGGCGTGTGCCTCGGGCATCAGTGCATCGCGCAGGCCTTCGGCGCCGCGGTAGTCCGCGCCCCGCGGCTCATGCACGGCAAGACCAGCGCCGTCCACCATGTAGGAATCGGAATCTTCGAAGCCGTGCCCAGTCCCATGACCGCGGCGCGATATCACTCACTGGCAGTGCCGCGCGACTGTCTCCCGCCGGATTTCGAAGTCACCGCCTGGACCGCGGAAGGGGAACTGATGGGCATGCGCCACAGAGACTGGCCCTTGAACGGCGTGCAGTTCCACCCCGAGAGTTTCCTCACCGAACACGGGGCGAAACTCATGGCCAATTTTCTGCGGGAATAGGAAAGTCATGGGGGAGTCCGCGCCCCCGGCATCACCGGGCCTCGGCGGACTCTCACACACTCATCGTATCAATGGAATGAACAACTGCGGCGCCGTGTTAGGAGAAAGTCACCTAACGCGGCCCGGTGAGCGGCATACGCTCGAGGATCGAATCACCCAGGCCATACGCCACCGCCTCCCCGGCGTCCAGCCATTTGTTGCGGTCGCAGTCCTTCTCCACCTGTTTGATATCCTTGCCGCTGCGCGTGGAGATGATCGCATACAGCACCTTGCGCAGCCGGATGATTTCTTCCGCCTCGATGGACAGGTCCGTCGCCGAGCCCTGCATCACCCCGCCGATCAGCGGCTGGTGCAGCAGCGTCCGCGCGTTGGGCAGCAGATAACGCTTGCCCTTGGCCCCGCCGCACAGAATGATCGCCCCCATGCTCGCCGACAGGCCCACGTTGTAGGTGGCCACGTCGCACCGCAGAAACTGCATGGTGTCAAAGATCGCCAGCCCCGCCGACACCGACCCGCCGGGGCTATTGATATACAAATGCACGTCGGCCTTGGGATCCTCGTTTGAAAGGAAAAGCAACTGCGCAATCACCAGATTGGCGATCTCGTCGTCGATCCCGCCGGTCAGGAAGACGATGCGATCCTTGAGCAAGCGCGAGAAGATATCCATCTCGCGCTCGCCGCGGCCGGTGCTTTCGATGACGAAGGGAACTCGCTGATTGACGACACCCATGATGGTTTCCTTCACTCCGTGGGTTGTTGGCTCTTCGCATCGCCGCATCGGCTAGCGGCCGGCGGCGTCTGAATCGTCGGGCGCCGGTGCCCGCGCAGCGATTTACGAACCGGCCGATTCTTTTTTCTTCTTGGGTTCCTCTTCCAGAATCTCATCGACAATGCCGTACGCGTGCGCCTCCACCGCATTGAGAAACCGGTCGCGCTCCGTGTCCTCGGCCACCGTCTCAATGGGCTTGTTGGTGCA